>NZ_JBHSQK010000046.1:0-45851 GCF_042658055.1 Pseudonocardia lutea | reverse complement strand
GGCTTGACACCGCAACGCCGATAGGGAATCAGCGGAAGAGCATGCAGCTGGAGCTGCCCTCGGCCAGCAGCCGGTTCGCGCCGTCCCGCAGGTCGGCGCGGGCGAGGGCGGTGCTGCGGCCGCCGTGCACGACCCAGCCCGTAGCGCGGACGGGGCCGGTGTCGGTGGTGATGCGGCGCAGGAACTTCACGTCCAGGTCGAGGCTGGTGTAGCGGACGCCGGCGGGCAGCGTGGTGTGCACCGCACAGCCCAGGGCGGAGTCGAGCAGGGTCGCGTAGACGCCGCCGTGCACGGAGCCGAGCGGGTTGTAGTGGTGGTCGCCGGGCTCCATCGTGAACACCGCGCGGCCCTCGTCGACGGACTCCAGCTCGAAGCCCAGCAGGCCCGCGATCGGCGGGGCGGGCAGCTCGCCGGACAGGATCGCCCGCATGACCGACAGCCCGTCCATCCCGGCTGCCGCGGCCATGCCGGCCGGGTCCTCCCAGCGGTGGGTGCGCTCGTTCAGGGCGGGCTGCACGTCCGTCATCGGCTCCTCCTCGATCCGTCCGACCCCCACCCTAGCTGGATAGCGGAAGAAAACCTAGGCGCTGACCGGCTCCTCGCGGCGCCGGCACGCCTGCGCGTAGGCCGCCGGCGTCAGCCCGATCGCCGCGCCGAAGTCCCGGATGAAGTGCGACTGGTCGAAGTACCCCAGCTCCGCGGCCACCTCCGCCCACGGCCGATCCCGCTCCTCGGCGAGCCGCGCCGCCGCCTCGTGCAGCCGGTACCGCCGCAGCACCCACTTCGGGCTCACGCCGACGTACCGGCCGAACAGCCGCTGCAGTGTGCGGGCCGGGATGCCGAACCGCTCGACGATGTCCTCGACGCGCGTGACCTCCCGGTCGTGCAGCAGCGCCGCGACGATCCGCCCGACGACCGCGACCTGCGGGTCCGGTTCCGGCCGTCGCTCCCGCAGGAAGGCCTCCATCCGCGCGATCAGCTCCGGCACCGGCCCGGTCAGCGACGCGGCAAGCGCGTCGGCCGACGGACCCCAGAGGCGCGCGGCGGGCAGCGTGACGTCCGTGAGCGCGGAGACGGGGCGGCCGAGGAACGGCAGGAACGCCCCCGGCCGGAACTTGGTGCCGAACACCCGGCCCTCACCGGTGAAGGCGTAGGTGAACCGCTCGCGCCCGACGCCGGCGATCGCCAGGGCCCCGCGGTCGAGCACCACGTTGACGCACGGGTGCGGCAGCAGCGTGACCGACGCCCGGCGCCCCGGCGGCAGTGCCCAGCTGACGACCCAGTGCCGCTCGACCAGCTCGGCGAGGTCCGGCGCCGGCGGGTACCGGTCCAGCCGGAAGTCGACGTCCCGCACCCCGAGGATCCCGTACTCGCTGGTGGTCGACAACACGCGCCCAGCATGCCGCGGCCCACCGACAGAACCGGGCCCGCGGTCGCGAGTGACAGGAGTCACACCACGCGGTTCACTGTCGAGATGACGACCTACGCGGAGCGTCCCTGGCTCGCCCGCTACGACGAGGGCGTGCCGCCGGACGTCGTGCCGGAGTTCCCGTCCGCCCTCGCGATGTGGCACGCGACCGCGAAGGCGAACCCCGAACGCCCGTTCCTCCACTACTTCCACGCCACCCGCACGATCGGCGAGGTCGACGCGGACTCCGATGCGCTCGCCGCCGGCCTGGCCGCACTCGGCGTCGTCCCGGGCGACCGCGTGGCGGTGTACCTGCAGAACGTGCCGCAGTGGGCGATCGTGATGCTCGCCGTGTGGAAGGCCGGCGGGATCGTGGTGCCGGTCAACCCGATGCTGCGCGAGCGCGAGCTGCAGGTGGTCCTCGCCGACTCCGGCGCCACCGTCCTCGTCGCGCTGGAGTCGCTGCACCCCGTCGCGCTGCAGGTCCAGCCGTCGACCGCCGTCCGCACCCTGGTCACCACCTCGGAGCTCGACCCCCTCGGCGACGGCGACGTCCCCGGCCTGCTGGCCGGCAGCTGCCGCCAGCGCCCCGCCTCGGCGCTGGACCTGACGGACCTGATCGCCCAGCACGCCGGCGATCCGCCGCCCGCGGTCCCGGAGGCGGGGCCGGACGACATCGCGTTCCTCACCTACACCTCGGGCACCACGGGCCCGCCGAAGGGCGCGACGAACACGCACCGCAACGTCGTCTTCAACGCCATGACCTACCGGGACTGGATCCACCTCGGTCCCGACGACGTGATCCTCGGCGTCGCCCCGCTCTTCCACATCACCGGCCTGATCGGGCACCTCGCCGTGGCCGCGCTGACCGGCGCCCCGGTGGTGCTGGGCTTCCGCTTCGACGCCGGCACCGTGCTCGAACTGGTCGAGCGCTGGCGGGCGACCTTCGTCGTCGGCGCGATCCCGGTGTTCATCGCGATGATGGAGCACCCCGACGCCCGGTCCCGCGACCTGTCCTCGCTGACCAAGGTCTACAGCGGCGGCGCCCCCGTCGCCCCGGCCGTCGTGGAGGCGTTCGAGCGCAAGATCGGCCCGTACATCCACAACGCCTACGGGCTCACCGAGACGACGAGCCCGAGCCACGTCGGGCCGTTCGGCTCCCGCGCGCCCGTCGACCCCACCTCCGGCGCGCTGTCGGTCGGGGTGCCGGTGTCGAACACCGTGGTCCGGGTGGTCGACGACGACGGGCGGGACCTGCCCGTCGGCGAGGTCGGCGAGATCGTGATCCGCGGGCCGCAGGTGGTGCCCGGCTACTGGAACAAGCCGGAGGAGACGGCGCACGCGCTCCCGGAGGGCGAGCTGCACACCGGCGACGTCGGGTTCATGGACGCCGACGGCTGGTTCTACCTGGTGGACCGCAAGAAGGACCAGATCAACGCGGGCGGCTACAAGATCTGGCCGCGGGAGGTCGAGGACGTGCTCTACGGCCACCCCGCGGTACGGGAGGCGGCCGTGGTCGGGGTACCGGACTCCTACCGCGGCGAGACCGTGAAGGCCGTCGTGTCGCTCAAGGCCGGCGCCGAGCTGCAGCCGGACGAGCTGATCGCCTTCGCCCGGGAACGCATGGCCGCCTACAAGTACCCGCGGGTCGTGGAGGTCGTCGACGAGCTGCCGAAGACGGTCAGCGGCAAGATCCTGCGCCGCGAGCTGCGCTGAGGCGCCCGTGCGCGGCACGTGGTGCTCCCGCACCACGCGCCGCGCACAGCGGGGTCAACGCGGGCGGGCCATCTCCTGCAGCCGACGGATCCGGTCCTCGATCGGCGGGTGGGTGGAGAACCAGCGCGCCAGCTGCTCGCCGGGCCGGAAGGGGCTCGCGATCATCAGGTGCGACTGCGACACCAGCTGCGGTTCGGGTGGCAGCGGCGCGAGCGCGGTGCCGTACTGCAGCTTGTGCAACGCCGACGCCAGCGCCAGCGGGTCCCCCGTCAGCTCGGCGCCCGACGCGTCCGCCTGGTACTCCCGCGACCGGCTCACCGCCATCTGCACGACGCCGGCGGCGACCGGCCCGAGCAGCGCGATCACGAGGGCCGCCAGGGGGTTCGGCCGGTCCTCGTCGCCCCCGCCGAAGAGCCCGGCGAACATCGCCATGTTGGCCAGGAAACTGATCATCGACGCCATCGCGCCGGCCACGCAGGAGATCAGGATGTCGCGGTTGTGGACGTGGCTGAGCTCGTGGCCCAGCACCGCGCGCAGCTCCCGCTCGTCGAGCAGCTCGAGCAGCCCGGTGGTGGCGCAGACCGCGGCGTTGCGCGGGTTGCGGCCGGTGGCGAAGGCGTTGGGCGCGTTGGTCGGGCTGATGTACAGCTGCGGCATCGGCTGCCGGGCGCGCTGGCTCAGCTCGCGCACGATCCGGTACAGCCCGGGCGCCTCGGCCTCGGTGACGGGCCGCGCGTGCATGGCGCGCAACGCGATCGTGGCCGAGTTGAAGTACGCGTAGCCGTTCATCCCGAGGGCGACGAGGAACGCGACGATCAGCCCGGTCCGGCCCGCCACCAGTCCCCCGACGACCAGGACCAGCGCGCTCATCCCGCCCAGCAGGACCGCCGTCTTCAGCCCGTTGAGGTGACCGTGCACCGCCTCGCCGCTCCTTCCGCAGGTTCCTGCAGGGTCAACGACCCGCCGGGAGGCCGTGTTCCGGGCCGCCCGGCTTCACGGGCGGTTCACGGGTTCACGGCACGCACCCCCGCCGCGTCGAAGTGGTCGCGGCGGATGTCGATGAACAGGCCGCGGCCCTCCGCGGCGACCGGCCCGTCCGGCGCATCGAGCCGGGCGGTGCCGGTGGTCCAGGTCTTGCGGCCCTCCCGCGCCTCCACGCGGGCCCACAGGTGCAGCCGGGTACCGATCGGGATCGGCCTGCGGTAGGTCGTGGTCAGCTCCGCGGTCACCGCGGGGCGGCGGAAGAAGCCCTGCAGCGCACCCATGGTCTCGTCGAGCGCCGCGGCGACGACGCCCCCGTGGACCACGCCGGGGCCGCCCTGCAGGCCGGGCCGGACGTCGAGCACCGAGGTGACGGTCAGGTCCTCCCCCGCGACGAAGCTCAGGTGCAGCCCGTGTGCGACGTCGCCGCAGCCGAGACACCCGTCGTGGTGCCGGCGCACCTTCTCCCCCGGTCGGGGCGCACGGTCGTGGGGCAGCGGGCGGTCGTTCACGGTCACCGGCGGACGGTAACCCGGCGGGATGTCAGGATCACCCCATGACCACCGAAGTCCGCACGACGGTCGAGGACGGCGTCGCGCTGCTCACAGTCTCCAACCCGGCCCGCCGCAACGCGATGAACCTCGAGCTGTCCGGCAAGCTCGTCGCCGCGCTCGACGGGGCGGTCGCCGACCCGGCGGTGGGCGCCGTGGTGATCACGGGCGAGCCGCCCGCCTTCTGTGCCGGTGGCGACCTGTCGGAGCTGCAGGGCGCCGACCCCGCGCGGCTCAAGACCGTGTACGCGGGGTTCCTCGCCGTCGCGCAGTGCCCGCTGCCGACGATCGCCGCGGTCAACGGCGCGGCCGTCGGCGCCGGGCTGAACCTGGCGCTCGCCTGTGACCTCCGCCTCGCGGGTCCGGGCGCGAAGTTCGACGCCCGCTTCATGCAGCTCGGCCTGCACCCGGGGGGCGGCTACACCTGGATGGTGGACCGCGCGCTCGGGGCGCAGGGCGCGAAGGCCCTGACCCTGTTCTGCGACGTGCTCGACGCCGTCGAGGCCGAGCGGGTCGGTCTGGTCTGGCGCCGGTACGACGACGACGCCGCCCTCCTCGCCGGGGCCAAGGAGCTCGCCGGCCGGGCCGCCGCCGCGCCGCGGTCGCTCATCGAGACCACCAAGGCCACGATGGGCGTCACCGCCGGGGCGCTCTCGCACACGGAGGCGACCGAGATCGAGGTGAGGGCGCAGGCCGCGTCCGTACACTCGGAGGAGTTCCAGGAGCGCGTCACCGCGCTCCAGGCACGCATCAGCAAGCGTTAGGGGCGGGACACGAGTTGCCCCCGTCCCGGCCGGACGAGCGGAGGCCGTGTGACGTCGTACCGGGTCCCGGGACGCCGGCCGACACCCGGCGTTAACCTCGTCCGGACATTTGTGTTCCCGAAAACGAACCGGGGAATGACCTCGACATGACGTCCAACGAGACCGCCGTCACGCCCGCCGGCGGCGAGCACGATGTCATCACGAAGGACCGGGTGGTCATCCGGTTCGCGGGTGACTCCGGCGACGGGATGCAGCTCACGGGTGACCGGTTCACCTCGGAGACCGCGACATTCGGCAACGACCTGTCCACGCTGCCGAACTTCCCGGCCGAGATCCGGGCGCCTGCCGGGACCCTGCCCGGGGTCAGCTCGTTCCAGCTGCACTTCGCGAACTACGACATCCTGACCCCCGGGGACCGGCCGGACGTGCTGGTGGCGATGAACCCGGCCGCGCTCAAGGCGAACATCGGCGACCTGCCGCACGGCGGCGTGCTGATCGTCAACACCGACGAGTTCACCAAGCGCAACCTGACCAAGGTCGGCTACGAGTCCAACCCGCTCGAGGACGACAGCCTGGCCGACTTCCAGGTCCACGAGGTCGCCATGGCCACCCTCACCCGGGGTGCGCTGGAGGAGACCGGGCTGAGCAAGAAGGACGCCGAGCGGGCGAAGAACATGTTCGCCCTGGGCCTGCTCTCGTGGATGTACCACCGCCCGCACGAGGGCACCGAGCGGTTCCTGCGCGAGAAGTTCGCCCGCCGCCCCGAACTCGCCGAGGCCAACATCCTCGCCTTCCGCGCCGGACACGCCTACGGCGAGACCACCGAGGCCTTCGCCGTCACCTACGAAGTGGCGCCGGCCAAGCTGGAGCCGGGCACCTACCGGCAGATCACCGGCAACACCGCGATGGCCTACGGCATCGTCGCGGCCGGCCGGACCACCGGGCTGCCGGTGTTCCTCGGCTCCTACCCGATCACCCCGGCCTCGGACATCCTGCACGAGCTCTCCAAGCACAAGGCCTTCGGCGTGACCACCTTCCAGGCCGAGGACGAGATCGCCGGCGTCGGCGCCGCCCTCGGCGCGTCCTTCGGCGGCAGCCTGGGCGTCACGACGACGTCCGGCCCGGGGATCTCGCTGAAGTCCGAGACCATCGGGCTGGCGGTGGCCCTGGAGCTGCCGCTGCTGGTCATCGACGTGCAGCGCGGCGGCCCGTCCACCGGGTTGCCGACCAAGACCGAGCAGGCCGACCTGCTCCAGGCCATGTACGGCCGCAACGGCGAAGCCCCGCTGCCGATCATCGCGCCGCGCTCGCCCGGGGACTGTTTCCACGCCGCGGTCGAGGCCGCCGCGATCGCGGTGCGCTACCGCACCCCGGTGATCGTGCTCTCCGACGGGGCGCTGGCCAACGGCTCGGAGCCGTGGAAGATCCCCGACGCCGACACCCTGGAGCGGGTCGACCCCGGCTTCGCCACCGAGCCCAACGCCCCCGACGGGTCCGGGGAGTTCTGGCCGTACCTGCGCGACTCGGAGACTTTGGCCCGGCCGTGGGCCATCCCCGGCACCCCCGGGCTGGAGCACCGGGTCGGCGGGCTGGAGAAGGCCGACGGGCGCGGCTCGATCTCCTACGACCCGGACAACCACGACCGGATGGTCCGGCTGCGCCAGGCCAAGATCGAGAACATCCCGGTGCCGGACCTGACCGTCGAGGACCCCTCCGGCGAGGCGGACGTGCTCGTCGTCGGCTGGGGCTCGACCTACGGCCCGATCGTGGCCGGGGCGCGCCGGGTGCGGAACCTCGGGCACAAGATCGCTACGGCGCACCTACGGCACCTCAACCCGCTGCCGGCCAACCTCGGCGAGGTCCTCGCCTCCTACCGCACCGTGCTGGTGCCGGAGATGAACCTCGGCCAGCTCGCGCTGCTGCTGCGCGGCAAGTACCTGGTCGACGCGAAGTCCTACACCAAGGTCTCCGGACTGCCGTTCAAGGCCGAGGAGCTGCAGGACGTCTTCCTCGACTACCTGACCGGCACCCACCCGAACAGCACGGGGACGACCTCAGACACCAACAGCACCAACGGCTCCGGCAACGGGGCCCCTCTGGGAGTCCAGGCATGAGCACCGCCGACGTACTCCTTCCCGCGGAGGCGGAAATGAGCACCGCCGACGTACTCCTTCCCGCGGAGGCGAAATGAGCACCGACCTCGGTCTGCCGTCGATCGGCGGGCTGGACCTCGTCCCGACCACCGACGCCAAGCAGACCGCCAAGGACTACACCTCCGACCAGGAGGTCCGCTGGTGTCCCGGCTGCGGCGACTACGCCGTGCTCGCCGCGGTGCGCCAGTTCCTCCCCACCCTGGGGATCCGCCGCGAGAACACCGTGTTCGTGTCCGGGATCGGCTGCTCGAGCCGCTTCCCGTACTACCTGAACACCTACGGGATGCACTCCATCCACGGCCGCGCCCCGACGATCGCCACCGGCCTGGCCGTGTCCCGGCCTGACCTGTCTGTCTGGGTCGTGACCGGCGACGGCGACGCGCTGTCGATCGGCGGCAACCACCTGATCCACGCGCTGCGCCGCAACGTCAACCTCAAGATCCTGCTGTTCAACAACCGGATCTACGGGCTCACCAAGGGCCAGTACTCCCCGACGTCCGAGGTCGGGAAGGTCACCAAGTCCACCCCCATGGGCTCGCTCGACCACCCGTTCAACCCCATCTCCCTGGCCCTCGGCGCCGAAGCGAGCTTCGTCGGGCGGGCGTTGGACTCCGACCGCAAGGGCCTCACCGAGGTCCTCGGCGCCGCCGCCGCGCACCGCGGCTCCGCGCTGGTCGAGATCTTCCAGGACTGCCCGATCTTCAACGACGGCTCCTTCGACCTGCTCCGCAAGCCCGAGACCAAGGACCAGCGGCTGGTCCACGTCGTCGACGGCCAGCCGGTCACCTTCGGCCCCGAGGACGACAAGTTCGCCGTCGTGCAGCGCGGGTTCCGGCTCGAGGTCGTCAAGGCCGCGGACGTTGACCCGAGCGAGATCGTGGTCCACGACGCGCGCAACCTCGAGCTGTCGTTCGCCCTGTCCCGGCTCTCGGACCAGGACCTCAACCACACCGTCACCGGCATCTTCCGCAACGTCGACCGCACCACCTACGACGACGCCGCCCGCGCCCAGGTCCAGCAGGCCAAGGACCTCGCCGCCGCCAAGCCCGGCGGCGCGGACCTGCAGGCCCTGCTCACCGGCCGCGACACCTGGACGATCGCCGGCTGACCGGACCACCCGTCCCGACCCACGACGGCCCGGCTCTGTTCGCAGAGCCGGGCCGTTGCCGTTCGCGGCTCAGTGGCGCCCGAGCAGGTTGTCCGACACGTGTTCCAGGTGCCGGCGCATCTCCGCCGCCGCGGCCTCCGGGTCGCGGTCGCGCAGCGCCTCGACGATCGCCGTGTGCTCCTCGTGGTAGCAGCGGCGCCGCTCGGGGCTGGAGGTCCGGCGCTTGAGGGTGCCCCACACCGGCAGGGCCCGGGCGGTGGTGAGCACGTCGAACATGTTCAGCAGCAGGCCGTTGTGCGCGGCCCTGGCGATGGCGCGGTGCAGCCGCGCGTCCCAGGACTCGAAGTCCTCGAAGTCCTCGCTCGCGCCGCCGCCGGCCAGGCACTCGCCGATCCGGTCGAGGTCGGCCTGGGTGGCCACGCGCGCGGCGAGGGCGGCCACCCCGGGCTCGAGCAGCAGCCGGACCTGCATGATCTCCGACGGGCTCGTGTCGGCCGGGGCCCCGTCGACCTGCTGCACCGCCGCCTCGGTCAGGAAGGTCCCGCGCCCGACGTGCCGGATCACCACGCCGTCACGCTCCAGCATCTCCAGTGCGCGGCGGATCGCCGAGCGCGGGGCGGCGAGCTGCTCGACCAACGCCCGCTCCGTCGGCAGCTTGGAACCCGGCCCGAACCTGCCGTCCCGGGCGCCCTCGGCCAACAGGGCACGCAGGGACTGCTCGACCGTCTGCACGGCACCACCATACCGGTCTTCTGAAACCAATCAAGACCAATCGACGGCGCCACACGACGACTGAATCTGGCTCTCGACAGCGGTCCACCCACCGCGTACGGTCGGCACCCGACCGGATTGGTTCGATTGGTTCAGATTGGTTCGTAGGATGAAGCTGGTGACCTTCACCGCCGGTGCCGCGGCCCGGGTCGGCGTGGTCGACGACGACGCGGGCGAGGTCCGCGACGTCGGGGACCTCCTCCCCTCGGGCGCGGGACTGCTCGAGGTGATCGACGGCTGGGCGGAGCTCGGCCCGCTGCTGGCGGACCGCGCCGCCGCGCTGCCGGCCCGGCCGCTGGACTCGGTGCGACTGCTCGCGCCGATCCCGGTGCCCCGCCGGGACGTGTTCTGCGTGGGCAAGAACTACCGGGAGCACGTGGCCGAGTTCGGCCGCAGCGGCTACGACCAGCCCGACCGCTCCGAGGCACTGCCGGAGCACCCGGTGGTGTTCGCGAAGGCGACGACCTCCGTGACCGGCCCCTTCGACGAGGTGCTGGCGCACCCGGGCGTGACCGCGGAACTCGACTACGAGGCCGAGCTGGCGGTGATCATCGGCAGGGGCGGGCGCGGCATCTCGCGCGACGCGGCCTTCGACCACGTCTGGGGCTACACGATCGTCGACGACGTCACCGCCCGCGACCTGCAGCGCAGGCACAAGCAGTGGCTGCTGGGCAAGTCCTTGGACACGCACTGCCCGATGGGGCCCTACGCCGTGTCCGCCGACGAGGTCCCCGACGTGACCGCGCTGCAGGTGCAGAGCCGGGTCAACGGCGAGCTCCGCCAGTCGGCCGCGGTGAAGGACCTGATCTTCGACATCCCCGAGCTGATCGCCACGATCTCGGCCGGCATCACCCTGCTGCCCGGCGACGTGATCGCCACCGGCACCCCCGCCGGCGTCGGCATCGGGTTCGACCCGCCGAGGTTCCTGGCGGCGGGCGACGTCGTCGAGGTGTCGATCACCGGCCTCGGCACGCAGCGCAACCGCATCGGCTGACCGGGCCCCCGGCACACCCCCACCACCACCGAAGGAGAGACGTGAACGTCAACGGCAAGGAACTGGCAGTCGAGATCGAGGGCGAGGGCCCGGCGGTCCTGTTCGTGCACGGGCTCGGCGGGACCTCGAACTTCTACCAGGTCCAGGCCGACGCGCTCGTCGGCTCGCACACCGTGATCCGGGTCGACTCGGCCGGCGCCGGCCGTTCCCCGGTCGCCGACGGGATCGGCATCGCCTCCCACGCCGACGACCTGGCGGGCGTGCTCGACCAGGCCGGCGTCACGACGGCGCACGTGGTCGGGCACTCGATGGGCACCCTGGTGGTGCGCGAGTTCGCCCGCCGGTACCGCGACCGGGTCAGCTCCCTGACGCTGCTCGGTGCGGTCCGCGAGCCCGCCGAGGCCGGCCGCCGGGCCCAGCGCGACCGTGCGGCGGTCCTGCGCGAGAAGGGTACCGCCGCCGTCGCCCCCGGCGTCGTCGCCAACGCGCTGTCCGAGACCACCCGGACCGAGAAGCCCGAGGTCGCCGCGTTCGTCCGGGAGCTGGTCATGCGCCAGGACCCGGAGGGCTACGCGCGCAACTGCGAGGCCCTCGCCGCGGCCACCGACCCGGGCCCCGTCGACCCCGCGCTGCCGCTGCTGCTGATCACCGGCGACGAGGACAAGGTCGGCCCGCCCGAGGCCAGCCGCGAGCTGGCCGAGGCGCACGGCTCGGCGACGGTCGAGATCCTCCCCGGCGTCGGGCACTGGACCGCCCTCGAGGCCGCCCGCCCGGTCACCGACCACCTGCTCAAGTTCCTCTGACCCACCCCGCCCGGGGTGGCCACCCGGGCGGCCCGGCAGAACCTCACCAGAACCTCAAGGAAGAGGAGGGGCACCGTGCCCACCACGACCAGCAAGATCCTGTTCCGGGACGTCTCGATCCTCGACTCCACCGGCGCCGACCCGTACCGCGGGGACGTGCTGGTCGAGGGCGACCGCATCGCCGCGGTCGGCACCGTGGACGCGGCCCGCGCCGAGGGGGCCCGCGTGGTGGAGGGCCGCGGCCGGACGCTGATGTCCGGGCTGTGCGACGCCCACACCCACTTCAGCTGGAACAACTCCGCCGACCTCGACGGCCTGGGCACCATGCCGGTCGAGGAGCACCTGCTCTTCGCGATCGAGTCCGCCCGGACCTACATCGACTCCGGCTACACGATGTGCCTCGGCGCGGCCTCGGCGAAGGACCGGCTCGACGTCGTGTGCCGGGACGCGATCAACGCCGGCCGGATCCCCGGTCCCCGCTACCTGGCCAACGGGCCGGAGATCGCGGTCACCGGCGGGGCGCTGATCAAGTCGATCACGAAGTTCGCCGACGGGCCGGAGGGCATGCGCAAGGCCGTCCGCGAGCTGATCGACATCGGCGTGGACCAGATCAAGCTGTCCATGACCGGGGAGGAGATCACCGGCACCCAGCGCGCGGAGGACACCTACTTCTCCGACGAGGAGGTGGCGGCCGCCGTCGCCGAGGCGCACCGCCGGGGCAAGCGGGTCTGCGCCCACGCCCGCAGCGCCGAGAGCGTGAAGATGTGCGTGCGCCACCACGTCGACGTGATCTACCACGCCAGCTTCACCGACGCCGAGGGCATGGACATGCTCGAGGCCAACAAGGACTGGGTGTTCGTCGCGCCCGGGATCAACTGGCTGGTGGCGACGCTGTACGAGGCCGAGGCCTTCGGGTTCCCGCAGGAGGCCGCCGAGGCCGTCGGGTACAAGAAGGAGCTCGAGATGGCCATCGCGGGCCTGCGCGAGATGCACCGGCGCGGGATCAAGGTGCTGCCCGGCGGCGACTACGGCTTCGCCTGGACCCCGCACGGCACCTACGCCCGGGACCTGCAGCACTTCGTGGAGCTCCTCGGCTTCACCCCGATGGAGGCGATCATCTCCGCCACCGCCTGGGGCGGCGAGATCATGCTGCGGCCCGACGAGCTGGGCAAGGTCCAGCCCGGCTACCTCGCCGACCTCCTGCTGGTCGACGGCGACCCGCTCGCCGACATCACGATCCTGCAGGACCAGACGAAGCTGAACTACATCATGAAGGACGGCCGCTTCCACAAGGAGGCCAGCGAGGACGGGGCCGCCACCCCGCCGCTGCCCGGCAACGTGGACCGCAACCAGGCCCCCGCCGGGGTCTGACCGCCGCCGCTCCTGATCCCGCCGTTCCCGCAGGTCCACCGCCCGGCGCCACCCGACGGCGCCGGGCGGTGGTGCGCACGACCCCGACCCGAGGACGACATGCCGCTGCTGATCTGCCGCACCTGCCCCCGCTACGACCCGGCCGAGTCCGGCCGGTTCGGCCGCGCCCTCACCGAGGCGCTGCGGGAGGACGCCGCCACGGAGGCGGTCCCGGTGCGCTCCGTGCAGTGCCTGGGCGGGTGCCCGGAGGACGGGGTCGCGGCCGTCGACGCGCCCGGCAAGGCCCGGGTCCGGTTCACCGGCCTGCACGCCGGGCACGCCGGGCCGCTGGCCGAGGCGGCCCGCGCCCACGCCGGGAGCCGCTCCGGGGACCCGGGGGACTGGGACGTCCCCGCCGAGCTCCACGAGCGGATCAGCTCGGTCACGCCGAAGCGCCCGGCCCTGGACGTCCGCCCTTGGTGACGGGCCTCCCGCTCGCCGGCCGCCGGGTCCGCGGAGCCGGCCCGGCTCGCGGGAGCGATCCGTTTCACCCTCGAACATTCAGCGCTCGGATGTTCTGATGGAGCGGTGACCGTCGGGGGAGCCGCACCGGAGCTGGACCGCCGGGGCGTCGGCCTCGGCATCGCCGCACACCTCGCCTGGGGGCTCTTCCCGGCGTTCTGGCCGCTGCTCGACCCCGCCGGGCCGGTCGAGGTCCTGGCCCACCGGATCGTCTGGACCATGGTGCTGATGGCGGGCGTGCTGACCCTGCTGCGCGGCTGGGGCGCGCTGCGGGCCCTGTCGGGGCGGGGCTGGCTGACGGTCGCGGCCGCCGCCGCGTTCATCACCGTCAACTGGGGTGTGTTCATCTACGGCGTCTCGATCGAGCGCGTCGTCGACATCGCGCTCGGCTACTACATGAGCCCGCTGGTGAGCGTGCTGCTCGGCGTCCTGGTGCTCCGCGAGCGGCCCGACCGCGCGCAGGTCGTGGCGCTGGGCATCGCCGCGCTCGCGGTCGTGGTGATCAGCGTGGGCAGCGGGAGCCCACCGTGGCTCGGGCTCGCCCTGGCCGCGTCGTTCGGGGTGTACGGGCTGCTCAAGAAGAAGGTCGCGCTGCCCGCGACGGCGAGCCTGACGGGCGAGGGCCTGGTCGTCGGACCGGTCGCCCTCGCCTTCGTGCTCTTCCTGCAGGCCACCGGCCAGGGCACGTTCACCTCGCTCGGGGGCTTCCACGTGGCGATGATGGTGCTCGCCGGCCCGGTGACCGCCCTGCCACTGCTGCTCTACGGCGCCGCGGCCCGGCTGATCCCGCTCACCACGCTCGGCACGCTGATGTACCTGACGCCCACGATGCAGTTCCTCTGGGGCGTGCTGGTCAACGGCGAGGCCATGCCCGTCTCCCGGTGGGTCGGGTTCGGGCTGGTGTGGATCGCCCTGGCGATCTTCACCGTCGACCTGGTCCGGGCCACGCGCGTCCGCCCGGAGCGCGAGCTGGTGCCCACCCCGGAGCCCGGGACGCGCTGACCTCCGCCCCGCGAGTCGGCACTTCCGGAGCACCGAACCGCACATCCCGGGAGCTCCCGGGATCGCACAGTCGGTCGCCCGAGAGTGCCGACTCGCGGGGCAGGGTCAGGCGATGCGGTCGATCGTGTAGCCCGTGAGGGTGCCGAGCGCCTCGGTGGCGGGGCAGGCGGGGAGCTTGCCCAGCTCCGCCCGCGCCTCCTGGGCGTAGCCGGCGAGGGTGTCCTTGGCCCGCGGGATGCCCGGGCCCGAGCGCAGCAGCTCCAGGGCCTCCTCGACCTCCGCGTCGGCCCGGATGGGCGCGGAGAGCAGCGACCGCAGCCGCTCCGGGCAGGCCGGGTCCTGCAGCGCGTAGAGCATCGGCAGCGTGTGCACGCCCTCGCGCAGGTCCGTGCCCGGCGTCTTGCCCGAGTCGAGCGAGGGCGAGGCGATGTCGATGATGTCGTCCGAGATCTGGAAGGCCGTGCCGATTGTGGCGCCGAAGCGGTGCAGCGACTCGATCTGCTCGGGGGTGCAGCCGGAGAACATGCCGCCGTACCGGCCCGCCGTCGCGATCAGCGAGCCGGTCTTCTCCGCGATGACCTGCAGGTAGTGCTGCACCGGGTCGTCCGCGGGCCCGGGGCCGCGGGTCTCCCGCATCTGCCCGGTGACCAGCTCGGCGAAGGTCTCGGCGATGATCCGCACGGCGTCGGGCCCGAGGTCGGCCACCAGCCGCGACGCGTGCGCGAACAGGAAGTCCCCGGTCAGGATCGCGACCGTGTTGTCCCAGCGGTGGTTGGCGCTCTCGGCGCCGCGGCGCATCGTGGCCGAGTCCATGACGTCGTCGTGGTAGAGCGTGGCCAGGTGCACCAGCTCGACGACGGCGGCCGCCCGCACCACGTCGTCCCCGTCCGGCGAGGGCCCGATCTGCCCGCTGAGCAGCGTGAACAGCGGCCGGAACCGCTTGCCCCCCGCGTCGATCAGGTGCAGGGACGTCTCGCTGACGAAGTGGTAGTCGCTGTGCACCTCGCGGTGCAGCAGCTCCTCCACCCGCTCGAGCCCGCGCGCCGTCGCGGCGGCCAGGTCCGGGTCGGCGAGCTCCACACCCGCCACGCTCTGCGTCTCCACGGGCACCAGCCTACGAGGCCTTCCTCAGGTCAGCCCGTGAGCCCGCCCGCGCCGGCCCAGCCGAGCACCAGCGTCGGGACGACACCCAGCAGCAGCGTCACCACCACACCGAGGGTGATCGCGACGGTGGTGAACGCGCCCGGCACGGTGACCGTGGGCCCGTCCGCCGGCGTCTCGCTGAAGTACATCAGCACGATCACCCGCAGGTAGAAGAACGCCGCCACCGCCGACGCGACCAGCGCGATCACGACCAGCGGCGCCATCCCGTCCCCGAGCGCCGCCGAGAACACCGCGAACTTGGCGGTGAACCCGCTGGTGAGCGGGATCCCGGCGAGGCCGAGCAGCAGGAAGGTCATCACGCCGGCGAGGATCGGCGAACGCTTCGCCAGCCCCGCCCATTGCGACAGGTGGGTGGCCTCGCCGTCGGCGTTGCGCACGAGCGAGATCACACCGAACACGGCCAGCGTCGTGAAGCCGTAGGCCAGCAGGTAGAACAGCGTCGACGACACGCCCTCGGGGGTGATCGCCATGGCCCCGACCAACAGGAACCCGGCGTGCGCCACCGAGGAGTACGCGATCATGCGCTTGAGGTCGGTCTGGGTGAGGCCGAGCACCGCGCCGATCACCATGGAGGCGATCGCGACCGCCCACATCACCCCGCGCCACTCCCAGTGCGTCGACCCGAACGCGATGTGCAGCACGCGCAGGATCGCGCCGAACGCCGCGACCTTGGTGCAGGCCGCCATGAACGCCGTGATCGGCGTGGGCGCCCCCTGGTAGACGTCCGGCGTCCAGGTGTGGAAGGGGCCGACCGAGCCCTTGAACAGCAGCCCGACGATCAGCAGCGCGAGCCCGCCGAAGAGCAGCGCGTCGGACTTCGGGGTGCCCACCGCGGCGGTCGCGATGGCCGTGAGCTTGACCGAGCCCGCGTAGCCGTAGAGCAGGGCGAGCCCGTAGAGGAAGAACGCCGACGCGAACGCCCCGAGCAGGAAGTACTTGACCGCGGCCTCCTGCGACAGCAGCCGCCGGCGCCGGGCCAGCCCGCACATCAGGTACAGCGGCAGCGACAGCACCTCGAGCGCCACGAACATCGTGAGCAGGTCGTTCGCCGCGACGAAGGCCATCATCCCGCCGAGCGCGAACAGCGTGAACGGGAAGACCTCGGTCTGCATCGTCGGCGCCTCGCCCGGCGCCCCGTAGGACCGGTCGACGTGCTCCGGGTCGACGCCCGTGGGCCCGGTCGTGGTGCCCGGCGCGGCCGCGACCGACGCCCGCTCCACCGCCGAGGCGACGAACGCCCCGCCCGGCTCCACGGAGCGGTCCGCGATGAGCAGGATCGAGCCGAACCCGAGCACCAGCAGGGTGCCCCACAGGAACAGCGTCGGGGCGTCGACGGCCAGCGTCGACGCCAGGGTGACGACGCCGGCCTCGGGCGCGGCCCCGGCGTAGACCCCGAGCGAGATGCCCGCGACCGCGATCACCAGCACGGCCAGCGCGACCTGCGCGGGCCAGCGCTGGTGGCGGGGCAGGAACGCCTCGAGCAGCACCGAGACGCACGCGCCGCCGAGCACGACGAGCAGCGGCGCGATCGCGGCGTAGTCGATGGGCGGCGCCGTCAGCGGGGCCACCTGGGCGAGGGCGATCACCGGACACCTCCCACGAGACCGCCGGCCGGCACCGGGTCGGGCAGCCCGACCTCGCTGATCGTCGCCTGCACGGACGGGTTGATCACGTCGAGCACGGGCCCCGGGAAGAACCCGAGCACCACGATCACGAACACCAGCGGGGCGAGTACGCCGATCTCACGCTTGGTGAGGTCGGGGAACCCGCTGCCGCGCTTCGCGGCCACGGACGGGTCGATCATCGCCCCCGGTCCGCCCGCGCCGGCGGCCTCCAGCGCCCGGATCACGGCGTTGCCGCGGACCGGGCCCTGCATCGTCTGCTGGTAGAACCACAGGATGTAGAGCGCGGCGAAGATGATGCCGACGGTCGCGACGATCGTCGCGACCGGCTCCCGCGGGAAGGACCCCACCAGCACCAGGAACTCGCTGACGAACGAGTTGGTGCCGGGCAGGGCCAGCGACGACATCCCCGCCAGCAGCAGGCAGCCCGCCAGCAGCGGGGCCAGCTTGGAGACGCCGCCGTAGTCGCCGATCAGCCGCGAGCCGCCGCGGGCCACCAGCAGGCCGACCATCACGAACAGCATGCCGGTGGAGAGGCCGTGGTTGACCATGTACAGCGTCGCCCCGGCGAAGGCCTGGCTGGAGAAGGCGAACGTGCCGAGCGCGATGAAGCCGAAGTGCGCGATCGACGTGTACGCCACGAACCGGCTCATGTCCTTCTGCCCCACGGCGAGCAGCGCGCCGTAGATGATGCCGATCACCGCGAGCACCAGCACCAGCGGCGCCAGCACCTGGCTGGCCTGCGGGAACAGCGGCAGGCAGTAGCGCAGGAAGCCGAAGGTGCCCACCTTGTCCAGCACGCCGACGAGCAGGACCGCGGCCACGATCGGGGCCTCGGCACCGGCGTCGGGCAGCCAGGTGTGGAAGGGCACCAGCGGCGCCTTGATCGCGAAGGCCACGAAGAAGCCCAGGAACAGCCAGATCTGGGTCGAGGTCGGGGTGCTCTGCGCGATCGACTGCAGGTCGCTCCAGGTGAACGTGCCGGCGCCGAGCTGGTCGGCGCTCGTCACGTAGAGCCCGATCAGCGAGGCCAGCATGATCAGGCCGCCGAGCAGCGAGTACAGGAAGAACTTCACCGAGGCGTACTGCCGGTTCGGCCCGCCGAAGCGCCCGATGAGGAAGTACATCGGGATCAGCATCGCCTCGAAGAACACGTAGAACAGGAAGACGTCCGTGGCGGTGAAGACGCCCATCAGCGTGGCCTCGGTGGCCAGCAGCAGGGCGAAGTAGCCCGACGCCGTACGGCCCTCGGGCAGCTTCTCCGCCCAGGCGAAGAGCATCAGGCCGGGCACGAGGAAGGCGGTCAGCGCGATCATGACGAGCGCGATGCCGTCGATGCCGAAGGCCAGGTGCGTGCCGAAGGCCGGGATCCACGGGACCGAGAAGACGTACTGGAAGCGCTCGCCGGAGCTCGCCGCGTCGGTGGAGTACCCCACCCACGTCACGACGACGAGGACGAACTCGAGGAGCGCCGTCACCATGGCCACGGCCTTGGCCGCGGGGACGTTGCGGCGCAGCGGGTACATCAGCAGCGCGCCGACGAGCGGCAGGAGCAGCAGGACCAGCAGCATCACGTTGCCGCCGGTGTCCGGGGCGGTGTTCGTCACGGCGGCGTTCACGCGAACCTCACCGCCAGCAGGGCCGCGACGACGAGGACGCTGCCGCCCAGCATCGAGAGCGCGTAGGAGCGCACGAACCCGGTCTGCAGCCGTCTCAACCGGGCCGAGCCGCCCCCGAGGCCGGCGGCCAGGCCGTTGACCACCCCGTCGACCCCGCGGTTGTCGAGGAAGACCAGCGCGCGGGTGAGCCAGATGCCCGGCCGCTCGATGACGGTCTCGTTGATGGCGTTGGCGTAGAGGTCGCGGCGGGCCGCGCGCACCGGCAGCGAGACGGGCTCGGGCCGCTCGACCGGCGTCGGGCGGCGCCCGACGACCAGGTAGGCGACCAGCACCCCGAGCGCCGAGAAGGCCAGCACCAGCCACGGGACCACCGCGTGCGGCAGCACCCCGTCCGCGGACTCCTGCAGCTCGCCGAGCGAGGGCGCCAGCCACTGGTTCAGCCCGACAGCGCTGAGCACGAAACCGGCGAACACCGAGCCGATCGCCAGCACGATCATCGGGCCGGTCATCACCGGCGGCGACTCGTGCGGGTGGTAGGCCTCGCCGTCCGGCGCGGTGAGGGTGCGCCAGCGCTCCTCGCCGAGGAACGTCATGATCATCAAGCGGGTCATGTAGAAGGCGGTGAGCCCGGCGGCGAGCGTCGCCGCGCCCCCGTAGACCCAGCCCTGCCAGCCCTCCCGGCCGAACGCGGCCTCGATGATCGCGTCCTTGGAGAAGTAGCCGGACAGGAACGGGAAACCGATCAGCGCGAGGTAGCCGAGGCCGAAGGTCACGAAGGTGATCGGCATCCGCCGGCCGAGGCCGCCGAAGTTGCGCATGTTCACGTCGTCGTTCATGGCGTGCATGACCGACCCGGCCCCGAGGAACAGCCCGGCCTTGAAGAAGCCGTGGGTGAGCAGGTGGAAGATGCCGAGCGCGTAGCCGGCCGGGCCGAGCCCGACGGCCAGGATCATGTAGCCGATCTGGCTGACCGTGGAGTAGGCGAGCACCTTCTTGATGTCGTCGTAGGCGCAGCCGATGATCGCGCCGATCAGCAGCGTCACCACCCCGATCAGCGCGACGACCACGCGTCCGGTCGGGCTGAGGTCGTAGATCGGGTTCGTGCGGGCGATGAGGTACACGCCCGCGGTGACCATGGTGGCCGCGTGGATGAGCGCGGAGACCGGGGTCGGGCCCTCCATCGCGTCGGGGAGCCACGCCTGCAGCGGGAACTGGCCGGACTTGCCGCAGGCGCCGAGCAGCAGCAGGAGCGTGATCGCGAGGACGGTGCCGCCGCCGAGCTCCCCGATCCGGGCGAAGACCTCGGTGTACTGCAGCGTCCCCAGCTCCAGCCAGAGCAGGAAGATCGCGATCGCCAGCCCGACGTCGCCGACCCGGTTCATCAGGAAGGCCTTCTTGGCGGCCGTCGCCGCCGACGGGCGGTCCTGGTAGAAGCCGATCAGCAGGTACGACGCCAGGCCGACGCCCTCCCACCCGAGGTAGAGCAGCACGAAGTTGTTGCCGAGGACCAGCACGAGCATGGCCGCGACGAACAGGTTGAGCTGCGCGAAGAAGCGGCGCCGGCTCGAGTCCGACGACGGCTCGGCGTGTGCGTCCTCGTCAACACCGTGGCCGCCCGCGTGCGGTGCCATGTAGCCGACCGAGTAGATGTGGATCAGCGATCCGACACCGGTGATCAGCAGCACGAAGGTCAGCGACAGCGGGTCGATCCGGAGCCCGAAGTCCACGTCGAGCGCGCCGGAGGCGATCCACGAGTACAGCGACACCTCGGTGGTGCGCTGCTCGGCGGCCAGGCCCAGGGTCTGGACGAAGATCACCACGCCCAGTGCGAACGACGCGAGCACGGAGGCGACGCCGAGCACGTGGCCCCACGCGTTCGCGCGCTTCCCGGCCAGGAACAGCACCAGTGCGCTGAGCGCGGGGATCGTGAAGAGCAGCCAGGCCACCGACGCGGCGCCACCCGCCGGCAGCACCTCAGGGGGAGCGGTCATCGATGAGGCTCCTAGTACTTCAGCAGGTTCGCGTCGTCCACGGAGGACGAACGACGGGTCCGGAAGATCGACATGATGATGGCCAGCCCGACCACCACCTCGGCCGCGGCGACGACCATGACGAAGAACGCCATGACCTGGCCGTCGAGCTGGCCGTTCATGCGGGCGAAGGTCACCAGCGAGAGGTTCACCGCGTTGAGCATCAGCTCGATGCACATGAACACGACGATCGCGTTGCGGCGCACGAGCACCCCGATCGCGCCGACGGTGAACAGCAGGCCGGAGAGCAGCAGGTAGTTGGTGGGGCTCATGTGCGGTCCTCCTCGCCGCCCGTGGTGCCGCCCGTGGTGCCGCCCGTGGTGCCGCCCGTGCTGCCCGCGCGCTCCAGCTCGGCCCGCCGCCCCTCGGTGAGGGCGTGCGCGTCGGCCGGCGGCCGCGGGTGCTCGTCGACCTCGTGGCCCTCGATGATCTCCGAGAGCGACTCGCGGGCGATCGAGCCGTCGGGCAGCAGGGCCGGCACGGCCACCGAGTTGGCCGTGGCGTAGACGCCGGGGCCGGGCAGCGGGGAGATCCGGGCGTGCTCGCCGCGCAGCCGGGCGACGACGGTCGCCCGCTGGCCCCGCTTCGCCGCCGGCTTCTTCTGCGCGAAGCCCAGCACGATCGCGCCGAGCGCGGCGGTGATCAGCAGCGCCGAGGTGAGCTCGAAGGGCAGCAGGTAGTCCGTGAAGATCAGCCGCCCGATGCCCGGCAGGTTGCCGTTCGAGGCCGCCAGGCCGAGCCCGGCGGACGGGATGGCGAAGGCCGTCCGGCCGACGCCCGCGACCAGCAGCAGCGCGAACGCGAGGCCGAGCAGCACCGCCGCGACCCGCTGGCCCCGCAGCACCTCGACCACGGAGTCCGAGCTGTCCCGGCCCACCAGCATGAGCACGAACAGGAACAGCATCATCACGGCGCCCGTGTACACGATGATCTGCACGAACCCGAGGAAGGGCGCCTGCTGCATCAGGTAGAGGACCGCCAGCGAGAGCATCGTCAGCACCAGGAACAGCGCCGAGTGCACCGCGTTGCGGGCGAGGACCATGGCGATCGCCGCGGCCAGCGCGATCGGCCCGAGGATCCAGAAGACGATCGCCTCTCCCACCCCGGCGTCGCCGGCGGTGGAGGCCGCCTGCGCGAGGACACTCATCGGTTCGCTTGCAAGCGCGCTCACGGGACCTGCTCCCCCACCGGCTCGCCCGGCACGTCCTCACCGGCCGCGGACCTCCGTGCCAGGACCGGGCCCTGCACGTAGTAGTCCTGCTCGTCGGTGCCGAGGCGCATCGGGTGCGGCGGCTGCTCCATGCCCGGCAGCAGCGGCGCGAGCAGCTGCTCCTTCGTGTAGATCAGGTCCTGCCGGTTGTCGTCCGCGAGCTCGTAGAAGTTCGTCATCGTGAGCGAGCGCGTGGGGCACGCCTCGATGCAGAGCCCGCAGCCGATGCACCGCAGGTAGTTGATCTGGTAGATCGCGCCGTAGCGCTCCCCGGGCGAGTAGCGCGCCTCCTCGGTGTTGTCGCCGCCCTCGACGTAGATCGCGTCGGCCGGGCAGGCCCAGGCGCACAGCTCGCAGCCCACGCACTTCTCCAGCCCGTCCGGGTGCCGGTTGAGCTGGTGGCGGCCGTGGTAGCGCGGCGCGGCGGGCGGGAAGTCCTCGGGGTACTCCTCGGTGACGACCTTCTTGAACATCGTCGAGAAGGTGACGCCGAAGCCCTTGAAGAACTCGAACATCGTCTACTCCTCCTCCGTGCCGGAGAGCGCACCGGCGGGCTCCCGCGTCTCGACCGGCGCGCGACGCCGGCGCGGCGCCGCCGGGACCTTCAGGTCCAGCGGCGGGACCGGGTAGTCCGAGGCGGCCTCGACCTCCTGGTCGGGCGTCCGGCGCTCGGGCAGCAGGAAGGCGACCGCGAGGATCGCCAGCACCACGATGCCGATCGTGATCAGCAGCGCCGCGGTGGACTCGCCGCCCGTGGTGTTGCGATAGGCGCGGATCGCGAAGATCACCAGGATCCAGCCGAGGCTGACCGGGACCAGCACCTTCCAGCCCAGCCGCATGAACTGGTCGTAGCGGAAGCGGGGCAGCGTGCCGCGCAGCCAGATGAAGACGAACAGGAAGATCAGCGTCTTGATCAGGAACGCCACGAACATGAGCCAGCCGTTGTCGTTGAACGACGACAGCGGCCAGGGCCAGCGCCCGCCGCCCAGGAAGAGCGTGGTCGCCATGGCCGAGACGGTGACCATGTTGACGTACTCCGCCAGGAAGAAGAGCGCGAACTTCAGGCTCGTGTACTCGGTGTGGAAGCCGCCGACCAGCTCCGACTCCGCCTCCGGCAGGTCGAACGGGGCCCGGTTCGTCTCGCCGACCATCGCGATCACGAAGACCACGAAGCTGGGGACGAGCAGGTAGAAGTACCAGCCCGAGCCCTGCGCCGCGACGATGTCCGCGGTGGACAACGACCGCGCGTAGAGCACGACCGCGACCACCGACAGGCCGAGCGCGATCTCGTAGGAGATCACCTGCGCCGCCGAGCGCAGCGCCCCGAGCAGCGAGTACGGCGAGCCGGAGGCCCAGCCGCCGAGCACGATGCCGTAGACGCCGATCGAGGAGCAGGCCAGCACGACGAGCACGCCGACCGGGAGGTCGACCAGCTGCAGCACCGTGCGCTCGCCGAAGATCGAGACCTCGCCACCGAACGGGATGACCGAGAAGGCCAGGAACGCCGGGATCGTGGAGATCACCGGGGCGATGAAGTAGACCTTCTTGTCGGCGAGGACCGGCATGATGTCCTCTTTGAAGGCCAGCTTGAGCCCGTCGGCCAGCGACTGCAGCCAGCCGTTGGGCCCCACCCGGTTCGGCCCCGGACGCTGCTGCATCCGGGCCACGACCTTGCGCTCCCAGTTGATCATGAACAGGGTCAGCACCACGCCGACCGCGAACAGCACGACCACCTTGAGCACGACCAGCCAGAGCGGGTCGTCCGCCAGCAGCTGCTGGGTGCGGGTCATGCCGTCGACGGGATCGATCGCGGGGTTCACCGCGCACCTCCTGCAGGGCCGGCCGGGGCGACCCGGACCAGCGCGCCGTGCCCGACGCCGAGGGTGCTGCGCACCGCGGAGCCGGGCGAGTTGGCCGGGAGCCAGACCACGCCGTCGGGCAGGTCCGCCAGCTCGACCGGCAGGGTGATCGCGCCGCGGTCGGTGGCGACCCCGGCCGCGTCGCCCTCGACGAGCCCGAGCCGCTCGGCGGTGGCCGCGTTGGTGCGCACCCGCGGCGGGCGGGCGGTGCCCGCCAGCGCCGGCTCGTCGACCAGCAGCGAGCCCTCGTCGACCAGCTGCCGCCAGGTCGCCAGCACGGCCTGCCCGACCTGGGCCGGGCGCGGCGTCGGACCGGGCTCGACCGTCGGGGCGGCGGCGGTGCCGGTGTACCGGCCGAGCCGCTCGAGGTCGCCCGCCGCGGCCGCCGGGGTCTGGGTGAACAGGTCCGCGTCCATCTCCACGGCCAGGGTGTCGAGCACCCGGCAGTCCGGCAGCACCCCGGCGGCGTCGAGGGTGACGCCGAACGGGCGGAGCCGGCCCTCCCAGTTGAGGTAGCTGCCCTCGCGCTGGGCGTCGGGCGCCACCGGGAGCACCACGTCGGCGCGCTCGGTCACCGCCGAGGCGTGCAGCTCCAGGCTGACCAGGAACCCGACCTTCTCGAGCGCCGCGAGCGCGGCGGCCGGGTCGGCCAGGTCGTGCGGGTCCACCCCGCCGACCACCAGCGCGGACAGCTCGCCGGTCGCGGCCGCGGCCACGATCTCGTCCGTGCTGCGGCCCGGCGTGGCGGGCAGCGACCCCTCCGGGAGCCCCCACGCCCGCTCGACCTCGGCGCGGGCCGCCGCGTCGGTGACGGGGCGGCCGCCGGGCAGCAGGGTCGGGACGACCCCGGCCTCCAGCGCTCCCCGGTCGCCGGCCCGGCGCGGGATCCAGGCGACCTTCGCGCCGGTCCGGGTGGCCAGCGCCGCGACCGCGGAGTACAGGCCGGGCACCTCGGCGGCGCGGTCACCGACGAGGATCACCGCGCCCGGTGCGGACAGGGCGTCGACCAGCTGCCTGCCGGCGTCGTCCGTGGCGGCCATGAGCTCGCGCAGCACCGCGGCCTCCGCACCCGGCACGGACCGGACGAGCGTGGCCTTGGTCTTGCGGGCCCCCGCGGTGGTCCACTGGCCGAGCTGGAAGACCTTCTGTCCGCGCTTGCGGACGGCCTTGCGGATGCGGAGGAAGACGATGCCGGCCTCCTCCTCGAGGTCCAGCCCGACCGCGAGCACGCTCGGCGCGGCCTCGACCGCGGCGAAGCCGACGCCGGTCTCCGGGGTGGTCCCCAGCGTGGTGGTGAGGAACTCCAGCTCCTCGGCGCTGTGCGGACGGGCCCGGAAGTCGACGTCGTGGGTGCCGGCCGCGACCCGGGCGAACTTGGCGTAGGCGTAGGCGTCCTCGACGGTCAGCCGGCCGCCGGCCAGCACGCCGATCCCCCGCCGCGCCCGCGCGGCCAGCAGGCCCTCGGCCGCGACCCGCAGCGCCTCGGTCCACGAGGCCTCGGCGAGCTGGCCCGACGCGTCGCGCACCAGCGGCCGGGTGATCCGCTCCTTGGACTGCAGGTACCGGAAGGCGAACCGGCCCTTGTCGCAGTTCCACTCCTCGTTGACCTCGGGGTCGTTGCCCGCGAGCCGGCGCATGACCGTGCCGCGCCGGGAGTCGTTGCGCTGCGCGCAGCCGGAGCTGCAGTGCTCGCAGACGCTCGGGGTGGAGCGCAGGTCGAACGGCCGCGAGCGGAACCGGTAGGCCGCACTGGTCAGCGCGCCGACCGGGCAGATCTGGATGGTGTTGCCGGAGAAGTAGCTCTGGAAGGGCTTGTCCTCGGCGGTGCCGATCTGCTGGTCGGCGCCGCGCTCGAGCAGGTCGATGAACGGGTCGCCGGCGATCTGCTCGGAGAAGCGGGTGCAGCGCTGGCAGAGCACGCAGCGCTCGCGGTCGAGCAGCACCTGGGTGCTGATCGGCAGCGGCTTGGGGAAGGTCCGCTTGGTCTCGACGAACCGCGAGTCCGTGCGGCCGCTGGACATCGCCTGGTTCTGCAGCGGGCACTCGCCGCCCTTGTCGCAGACCGGGCAGTCCAGCGGGTGGTTGATGAGCAGCAGCTCCATCACGCCCTGCTGGGCCTTGTCGGCCACCGGCGAGGTGTGCTGGGTCTTCACCACCATCCCGTCGGCGACGGTCATGGTGCAGCTGGCCTGCGGTTTGGGCATCGGCCGCCCGCCCATCTCCACCTCGACCAGGCACTGCCGGCAGGCGCCGGCCGGGTCGAGCAGCGGGTGGTCGCAGAACCGCGGGACGATGATCCCCAGCCGCTCGCAGGTGCGGATGAGGATCTCGCCCTTGGGCGCGTCGACCTCGATGCCGTCGATGGTCAGCCGCACGTGGCCCTCGGGCACGGGGGCCTTCTCGTTCTCGGGAGCGAGTGTCATGCGGGGGCTCCGCTCAGGTTCGTGCTCGTGGTCCGTTCCGCGAGCTCCACGTCCGCCAGCTGGTTCGGCCGCGCGACCGCGGGCTGCCGGGCGATCAGGTCCAGGAACTCCTGGCGGAAGTACTTGATCCCGCTGGTGATCGGGCTCGTGGCCCCGTCGCCCAGCGCGCAGAAGGAGCGGCCGAGGATGTTGTCGCAGACGTCGAGCATGGTCTCGACGTCGGACTCGGTGCCCTCGCCGTGCACCATCCGCTCCAGGATCTGCACCAGCCAGTAGGTGCCCTCCCGGCACGGCGTGCACTTGCCGCAGCTCTCGTGCTTGTAGAACTCGGTCCACTTCATGACCGCCCACGGCACCGAGACGGTCTCGTTGAAGACCTGCACCGCCGTGGTCCCGAGCATGGAGCCGGCGCCGGCCGCGCCCTCGAAGTCCAGGGGGACGTCCAGGTGCTCGGCGGTGAACATCGGGGTGGAGCTGCCGCCGGGGGTCCAGAACTTGAGCGGGATGCCGTCCTTCATCCCGCCGGCCAGCTCCAGCAGCGTGCGCAGCGTGATGCCCATCGGGGCCTCGTACTGCCCGGGCCGCTCGACGTGCCCGGACACCGAGTAGATCTTCGGGCCCGGCGACTTCTCCGACCCCATGGTGCGGAACCAGTCCGAGCCGCCGGCCACGATGAACGGCACCGACGCGATGGTCTCCACGTTGTTGACCACGGTGGGCGACGCGTACAGCCCGGCCGTCGCCGGGAAGGGCGGCTTGAGCCTCGGTTGACCACGCCGCCCCTCGAGCGAGTCGAGCAGCGCCGTCTCCTCGCCGCAGATGTAGGCACCCGCGCCGGCGTGCACCACGATGTCCAGGTCGAACCCGGAGCCGAGCACGTCCTTGCCCAGGTAGCCCTTGGCGTAGGCCTCGGCCACCGCGGCGCGGACCCGGCGGATCGGGTGCAGCGCCTCCCCGCGCACGTAGATCGCGCAGAAGTTCGCGCGGATCGCGTAGCTGGTGATGATGCAGCCCTCGATGAGCGAGTGCGGGTCCGCCATCATCGTCGGGATGTCCTTGCAGGTCCCCGGCTCGCCCTCGTCGGCGTTGACCACCAGGTACTTCGGCTTGGCGCCCGGGCCCTCGGCGCCCTGCGGGATGAAGGACCACTTCATGCCCGTCGGGAAACCGGCGCCGCCGCGGCCGCGCAGGCCGGAGTCCTTCACCAGCGTGATCAGCTGGTCCGGGTGGGCCTGCAGCGCGGTGCGCAGCGCCCGGTAGCCCCCGGTCCGCTCGTAGGTCTCCAGGGTCCAGGACCGCTCCTCGGACCACCGGCGGGTGAGGACCGGGGTGAGGGTGTCCGGAATCGTCTCGGGTGCGCTCATCTCACTTCTCCGGGAGAGGCGGCAGGGCCGGGGGCTCGTCGGGCAGCGCGGGGGCGGCCCAGCCGCGCTCGGCGGCCAGGGCGGTGCCGCGCAGGGACTCCGGCGCGGCCGACGGGCCGGCGACGGCCGCCGCGGCGACCGTCTCGTCGTCCGTGAAGCCGGCCAGCTCGAGCTCGACGGTGCGCAGGTCCGTGAGCGGCGCGCCGCGGGTCGGCGGCGGCTTCTCGCCGCGGCGCAGCGCCTCGACGAGCGCGACGGCGGACTCCGGGGTCTGGTTGTCGTAGTACTCGTAGTTGACCTGCAGCACGGGGGCGAGGTCACAGGCCGCGAGGCACTCGGCGTGCTCGAGGGTGATCGAGCCGGGGGTGCCGGGCTCGCCGGCCGTCTCCTCGTGGGCGAGGGGACGGTCCGGGGTGCCGAGCGCCTCGGACAGGCTGCGGTAGATCGCGTCGCCGCCGAGCGCCGCGCACAGCGTGTTCGTGCAGACGCTCACCAGGTGCTCGCCGCACGGGGTGCGCTTGTACATCGTGTAGAAGGTCGCCACCGCGCTGACCTCGGCGGTCGTCAGCTCCAGCTGCTCGGCGCAGAAGCGGATGCCGTCCTGGCTGACGTACCCCTCCACCGACTGCACGAGGTGCAGCAGCGGAAGCAGCGCGGAGCGCGCGACCGGGTAGCGGGCGATGATCTCCTTCGCCCGCTGCCGGGTCAGCTCGTCGAAGGTCGGCGAGACGGGGTGCTGGTCGGGCTGCGCCGACCAGGTCCGCTCGGCGGGCGCCTCCGGCCCGGACAGCTTCTCGGGAGTCCCCTCCGGCAGTGTCATCGCGCCACTCCGCTGCGCTCCGTGGACGGTCTCAACGGTCCACACCTCCCATGACGGGGTCGATGCTCGCGACGGCCGCGATGACGTCGGCGACCATGCCGCCCTCGCTCATCGCCGGCATCGTCTGCAGGTTCACGAAGCTGGGGTCCCGGACGTGGACCCGCACCGGCCTGGTCCCGCCGTCGGACACGAGGTGGTAGCCCAGCTCGCCGCGCGGCGACTCGACGCACGAGTACACCTGCCCCGGCGGGACGTGGAAGCCCTCGGTGACCAGCTTGAAGTGGTGGATCAGGGACTCCATGGACTGGCCCATGATCTTCCGGACGTGCTCGAGCGAGTTGCCCATGCCGTCGCTGCCGAGGGACAGCTGCGCGGGCCACGCGATCTTGCGGTCCTCGACCATCACCGGGCCCGGCTCGATCTTCGCCACGGCCTGCTCGATGATCTTCAGCGACTCGTGGATCTCGGCCACCCGCAGCCGGTAGCGGGCGTAGCAGTCCGCCTCGGTCGCCGTCGGGACCTCGAACTCGAACTCCTCGTAGCAGGAGTACGGCTCCACCTTGCGCTGGTCCCAGGGCAGGCCCGCACTGCGCAGGATCGGGCCGGTGGCGCCGAGCGCCAGGCAGCCGTCGACCGGCAGGTACCCGACGCCCTCGAGGCGCTGCCGCCAGATCGGCTGCCCGGTGAGCAGCTTGTCGTAGTCGGGAAGGCGCGATTTCATCACCTTGACGAAATCGGTGACCTTCTCCTTCCAGTCCTCCGGGAGGTCCTGGGCGAGCCCGCCGGGCCGGATGAACGCGTGGTTCATGCGCAGCCCGGTCAGGTACTCGAGCAGGTGCAGGACCTCCTCGCGCTCGCGGAAGCCCGCGGTCATGCCGGTGAGCGCGCCCAGCTCCATGCCGCCGGTGGCCAGGCACACCAGGTGCGAGCCGATCCGGTTGATCTCCATGAGCAGCACGCGGATCAGCTGCGCCCGGCGCGGGGCCTCGACCTCGAGCAGCTTCTCCACGCCGAGGCAGTAGGCGGCCTCGTTGAACAGCGGGGCCAGGTAGTCCATGCGCGTCACGAACGTGACGCCCTGGGTCCAGTTCCGGTACTCGCAGTTCTTCTCGATACCGGTGTGCAGGTAGCCGATCACCGACCGGGCCTGCGTCACGGTCTCGCCCTCGAGCTCCAGCACGAGCCGCAGCACGCCGTGCGTCGACGGGTGCTGCGGACCCATGTTGATCACGATGCGGTCGTCGTGCTCGTCGGCGGACACGCTGTCCAGCAACGAGTCCCAGTCGCCGCCGGTGACCGTGTAGACGGTGCCCTCGGTGGTCTCGCGGGACTCCGCGTACGGGTCGCCGGAGAAGTCGGTGCTGCTCATGAGTAGGCCCTCCGCTCGTCGGGCGGCGGTATCTCGGCGCCCTTGTACTCCACGGGGATCCCGCCCAGCGGGTAGTCCTTGCGCTGCGGGTGGCCCTCCCAGTCGTCCGGCATGAGGATCCGGGTCAGCGCGGGGTGGCCGTCGAAGACCACGCCGAACATGTCCCAGGTCTCGCGCTCGTGCCAGTCCGCCGTCGGGTAGACCTCGACGACGCTGGGCACGTGCGGGTCGGCGACGTCGAGCGCGACCTCGAGCCGGATGCGCCGGCGGTAGGTCATCGACAGCAGGTGGTAGACGACGTGCAGCGGCTGGCGCACCGGCGGCGCGCCCGTGCCGGCGGGCGCGGTGTAGTCCACGCCGGACACGCTCGAGCAGAGCTCGAAGCGCAGCGCCGGGTCGTCCCGCAGCGTGCGGCAGAGCTCGACGATCCGCTCGCGCTCCACGTAGAACGTGATCTCCCCGCGGTCGATCGTGATCTGCCGGACCGCCGACCGCGCGATCCCGCGGCCGTCGAGGGCCTCGCCGAACGCGTCGGCCAGCTCGTCGAACCAGCCACCGTAGGGCCGCTCGGCCGGCGCCGGGGCGTAGCCGGGCAGCGTGAGCCCGCCGAAGCCGGAGGTGTCGCCGGTGCCGCGGACGCCGAACATGCCGCGGCGCTCGCGGGTGGGGGCGAGCCGGGTGCCGCCCTCCGGGGAGGTGTCGGCCGCGCCGTCGGTGCTCTGCTCGACCTCGCCCTCGCGCGGCGGCTCACCGCCGCGGGCCCGCTGCTCGGCGAGCGCGGCCCCGCTCTCCTCGGCGGAGGACTGCTTCCCGCCGGTGGGTTCCTGGTCGTCCTTGGACGTTCCCGTGGGTTCCGTCATCGGGTCACTTCTTCTTCGCGTACTTGATCGACGACGGGACGAGCTCGGTCTTGTGCCCGCTCGCCGCGAGCTCGGCGGCCCGCTTGCTGCCGAGCGGCTCGTCCATGATCTTCGCGTGGATCTTGAGGATCGCGTCCATGAGCATCTCCGGGCGCGGTGGGCAGCCGGGGAGGTACATGTCCACCGGCACGACGTGGTCGACGCCCTGCACGATCGCGTAGTTGTTGAACATGCCGCCGGAGCTGGCGCACACGCCCATCGCCAGCACCCAGCGCGGCTCGGGCATCTGGTCGTAGATCTGCCGCAGGACCGGTGCCATCTTGTTGCTCACGCGGCCGGCCACGATCATCAGGTCGGCCTGCCGCGGCGAGGCCCGGAAGACCTCCATGCCGAAGCGGGCCAGGTCGTAGCGGGGCGCGCCCGTCGTCATCATCTCGATCGCGCAGCACGCCAGGCCGAAGGTGGCGGGCCAGAGCGACGACTTGCGGGTCCAGTTGACCAGCTTCTCCACGCTGGTCAGCAGGACCCCGCTGGGCAGGTGCTCCTCGAGTCCCATCGCGGACCCCCTAGTTCCAGTCGAGGCCGCCGCGGCGCCACACGTACGCGTACGCGAAGCCCACGGTGACGATGAACAGGACGATCTCCACCAGGCCGAACAGGCCGAGCGCGTCCGCGTTCACCGCGAACGGGTAGAGGAAGACCATCTCGATGTCGAAGAGGATGAACAGCATCGCCGTGAGGTAGTAGGCGACCGGCATCCGGCCCGCGCCCACCACGGGCTTCGGCGAGGGCTCGATCCCGCACTCGTAGGAGTCCAGCTTGGCGCGGTTGTAGCGGCGCGGCCCGACGTACGGCGCGGCCGTCACCGAGAACAGCGCGAACGCTCCCGCGAGGACGAACATCAGGAACAACGCGAGATAGGGATCGAGCATCGTGCACCTTCGTTGTCTGCACTGCCGACTGGTCTTTGCGTGGCGGTGGTGACCCGGCCGGTCCGCGGCGCGACCCTACGTGTGCGGGGTCACGCCGGGACGGTCAGGCCCGCCTTACCGGGGCGGGCCGCCGTCCGGTCCCCGGGCTCTCAGAGGGCCGGGGTGAGCCTGGTCAACGCGCCGAGGATGCGGTCGCTCCACTCCCCCTCCTTCCGGTTCCGCGCGGTCGACGGGTCGTCGTAGAGGTTGGCCAGCAGCTTCAGCAGGGCCTGCATGACCGAACGGCGCGGCAGGCCGTGCCGGGTGGCGACCCGCATGACCCGCGGGTCGCCGATCAGCCGGGCGGCGACGGTGCCGAGCCGGTAGTAGCGGCCGAGCGCCCGGCTGATCTCCCGCGGGTACGCGGCCAGCGCGGCCTCCCGGGAGTCGCCGGACCGGGCGAGGGCCTGCACCGCGCACCGGGCGGCCACCGTGGCCGACTCCATCGCGTAGGCGATGCCCTCGCCGTTGAGCGGGTTGACCATGCCCCCGGCGTCGCCGACGAGCAGCAGGCCTGGGCGGGCGTGCGGGGTCCGGTTGAAGCCCATCGGCAGCGCGGCGCCGCCGATGCCGCCGACGGCGTTGTCCTCCCGGTAGCCCCACTCCTCGGGCAGGCCGTCCAGCCAGGACCGCAGCAGCGCCCGGTAGTCCCAGGAGCCGCCCTTGCGGTCGGTGGACAGGACGCCGAGCCCGACGTTCGACGTGCCGTCGCCCATCCCGAAGATCCAGCCGTAGCCGGGCAGCAGCCGCGGGTGCTCCGGGTCGGCCCGGTCCCAGATCTCGAGGTGGGTCTCGAGGTGGTCGTCGTGCGTGCGGGGGCTCGTGTAGTAGCGCCGGACGGCGACCCCGAGGGGCCGGCGGTCGTCCTTGGCCATGCCCAGCGAGAGCGCGACCCGTGCCGAGACGCCGTCGCAGGCCAGGGTCAGCGGCGCACGGTACGACACCGGCCGCTTCTCCGGGCCCTCGTGCCCCTCGACGCCGACGACCCGGCCGGTCCGCTCGTCGGTGAGCGCGGCGGTCACCGTCGTCGCCTCGCGCAGCCGGGCGCCCTGCCGCTCCGCGTGCCGGACCAGCAGCTCGTCGAAGTCCTGGCGGGGGCGGACGGCGCCGAAGTCGGGGAAGGTCGCGAGCGTGGGCCAGGGCAGGTCCATGCTCACCCCGCCGGCCACGACCCGCAGGCCGCGGTTGTGCAGCCAGCCGTTGTCCTCGGAGCAGTCGATGCCCAGGTCGATGATCTGCTTCATCCCGCGCGGGGTGAAGCCGTCGCCGCACACCTTGGGGCGCGGGAAGGTCGCCTTCTCCAGCAACAGCACGTCCAGCCCGGCCCGGGCCAGGTGGGTCGCCGCGGTCGAGCCGGCCGGGCCGGCGCCCACGACGATCACGTCCGCGTCGGCGGTCGGGGCCGGTCGAGCCGTGCTCGCGGTCGTCGCCTCCGTCCGCGGTGTGCTCGGGGCTGTCGGGGCCGGCCGCGGTGTGCTCGCGGCTGTCGGGGCCGGCCGCGCTGTGCTCGCGGCCGTCGAGGCCGGCCGCGCTGTGCTCGCGGTCGTCGGGCACGGCCGCACTGTGCCGGCGGTGGGGGCCGTCCGGGTTGAGCTCGCGGCTGTCGGGGCGGTCTGCGCCGTACCGGCGGTCGGCGAGGGGGCGGCGGTCCGGGCGGTTCCTGCCGGTCCGGCCGTCATCGGGGCAGCGCCCGGTACGCCCGCGGCCGGCGGGGCCGCGGCGCCGGTGGTGGTGGGCTCGGGCGCCTGCATTCCGCTCCTTGTGAACTGGTTCACGAGGTTCTTGTGAACTGTTTCACGAAGTTCGGGAGGATGTCCAGGCACCCCCGACCGATCGGGGCCGGATCCGCAAAGTGATCGGCGGGAAGATCGGCTCACGGCGCTCCGGAGGTGTGGGAGTTCGGGTCCGGCACAACCGCTCGGGCCCGACACAACCGCCGGCGCGTCCTGTCACACCGCTTCGGTTCGTCCCACACCCCGTCGACCGGGTGCGGGCGGCCCGAACGGGTGTGGGAGCCGGTCGAGGGCGGCGCTCGCGGTCACCGCGCTCGAGACGCCGCGCGCGGCAAGGCGGGACGACCGCTCCGGCTCGAGGACACAACCACCCGGGCCCGACACAACCGCCCGCGCCACCCGCCACACCGCACCGGTCCGCCGCACAACCCGTAGACGGGGTGTGCACGGCCTGAACGGTTGTGGGAGCCGGTCGAGGGCGGCGCTCGCGGTGCCCGGCACGCCGGCGACGGCGGGGCCGAACTCCGCGATCGCGTCGTCGCGTCGTCGCGTCGTCGCGTCGTCGCGTCGTTGTGCTAGCCGTGCTCACCGCGGTGGGCTCCTGCGCTCCGCGTCCTCGCCTCTGCATCCGCTCGCCACCTCGTTCCCGGTGCGGCGGACCAGCTCCGGTGCGGCACACCCTTTCCGGTGCGGTACACCCTGTCGACAGGATGTGCGGCGGTTCCGGCGCGTGTGCGGCCCGGCCACTGCGGATGTGCCGCGCCCTTCGGGATGTGCCGCGCGACTCGAGGCAGAGCGTCTGCCCGGGTCGGGGTCAGGCGGGCTTGGTGGCGCGGTGCAGGGCGACCGCTCCGCCCGCGAGGTCGCGCCAGGCGACGCGGGACCAGCCCGCGCCCGCGATGATCTCGGCGAGCCGGCGCTGGGTGTGCCAGTCGAGGATCGAGTCGCTCAGGTAGGTGTAGGCCTCGGGGTTCGACGCGACCCGGCGCGCGATCGCCGGGAGCACCCGGCGCAGGACGAGGTCCTGGTAGACGATGCGGTACGGCGCCCAGGTCGGGGTGCCGAACTCGCACACCACGAGCCGCCCGCCGGGCCGGGTGACGCGGGCGAGCTCGGCGAGGGCGCGCGCGGTGTCGGCGACGTTGCGCAGGCCGAAGCTGATCGTGACGGCGTCGAAGGAGCCGTCGGCGAAGGGTAGGTGCAGGGCGTCGGCGGCGACCTTGGGCACCTGACGTTGCGCACCGGCCCGCAGCATGCCGAGCGAGAAGTCGGCGGCCACGGTCCAGGCGCCCGACTTCGCCAGCTCGACGGTCGACACCGCGGTGCCGGCGGCGAGGTCGAGCACCCGCTGCCCGGGCCGCAGCTCGAGGGCCTCCCGCGTCAGCCGCCGCCAGCGCCGGTCCTGCCCGGCGGTGAGGACGGTGTTGGTGAGGTCGTACCGCCGCGCGACGCCGTCGAACATCGCCGCGACGTCGTGCGGGTCCTTGTCGAGCTCGGCCCTGCCCACACCGGGAACCCTACGGCCCCGCCCGACCGGCGCGTCCCCCGGCCGAGGAGCCCGCCGGCTCCCGATACGCGCTGGCCGAACTGCCGGCCCGCGCTGCCAGAACTCCCGACTCGCGGGGCCAGAACTCGCGACTCGCGGCGCCAGAACCCCCGACTCACGGGGCCAGAACCCCCGACTCGCGAGAGCCCAAGCTCCGCGAGTCGGGAGGTTCAAACCCGGCGCCGGACGGCGGGGGCGGCGGGCGGGTCAGCGGGGGTGGGGGATGTTTCGGAGGGCGGTGCGGAGGCCCTCGAGGTACTCGGCCCGGGTGCGGGCGGCGAGGGCCTCCCACTCCTCCGCCGGCACCGAGAGCGGGCCGTCCGAGCCGAGGTAGGCGCTCATCCCGTGCAGCGCGATCCAGCGGTGGTCGTAGTGACGGGGCGTGCGGCGGTCCCACGCGACCGCGCGGATCACCGTGCGTCGCAGCCGGTCCGGGTCCGTGAAGGCGAAGCGGTCGATCGGGCCCCCGAACCGCTCGTTCAGGGCGTCGACGGCGGCCGCCGCGGTGGGGTCCGTGCAGCGGCGGGCGTCGAACCGGGCGCGGAGCTGCCCGGCGTAGAACCAGAAGGCGGCGTCGGCGGGCCGGCCCTGGTCGAGCAGGACCTCGGACAGCGCGTACAGCACGGGCGGAGCGACGCGCTCGGGCTCGAGCTCGACCAGTTCCGCCACCCGCCGCCGGACCTCGGGGTCGGTGTCGAGGAGGCCGGCGATCGCGTCGCGGGCCAGGGCGGTGTCGATCGTCGCGTGCTCGCCGGTGGGCTCGACCACGACGGTCCGCCCCGGGATTCCCTCGCTCATGCGATCAGCCTCGCCCGGGCCGGGCGCCCGGACATCCGTGACACTACGGAGCCCGCGACCGCCCGAGTTGGCTACGGTGCGTCATGTGATCGACACGCTCTTCTCGCGGCGGGCCGTGCTGCTGGCCGGTGTCGGCGCGGTCGTGGCCGGGTGCGCGGGGCCCTCGCCGACCGTCCAGGCGCCCACGACCGCGCCCGCCCCGCTGTCGCCGACCACGCCCGCCGACGACCCGGCCCTCGCCGAACTCGAACGACGGTTCGGCGGGCGGCTCGGGGTGGCCGCCCTCGACACCGGCTCGGGTGCGGCCGTCCGGCACCGCGCCGACGAGCGGTTCCTGATGTGCTCGACGTCGAAGCTGCTGGCCGCCGCCGCGATCCTGCGGCTGCGCACCGAGCAACCCGGCCTGCTCGACCGGGAGATCGCGTACACGCCGGACCAGCTCGTCGTGAACTCGCCGGAGACGCAGCGGCACACCTCGATGACCGTCTCGGAGCTCTGCCGCGCCGCGATGACGCTGAGCGACAACACGGCGATGAACCTGCTGCTCGGCGTGCTCGGCGGGCCGGCGGCGGTCACGGCCTTCGCGCGGTCGATCGGCGACCCCGTCACGCGGCAGGACCGCACCGAACCCGAGCTCAACCGCACCGCGCCCGGCGACGAGCGCGACACCTCCACCCCCGCGCAGATGGCCGAGAACCTGCGCGGCCTGGCACTCGGCGACACTCTCGACCCGGAGGGCCGCGACCTGCTCGTCGGCTGGCTCCGGGCGAACACCACCGGCGCCACCCGGATCAAGGCAGGACTGCCCACGGACTGGGTGGTCGGCGACAAGACCGGCGCGGGCGCGCAGGGCGAGGTCAACGACGTCGCCGTCGTCCGGCCGCCCGGCCGTGCCCCGCTGGTGATCGCGGTCTACACCGCTCCCGCCGATCCCGGGACGGACGCCGCCCCGACGGTCGCCGAGGCGGCCTCGATCGTCGCGCGCACGCTCGTCCCGACCTGAGCACCGGCCGAGGGCGCACCCCCCGGTCGCGTCTCCGACGGAGCCCGGGGCACGGGTGGCACCGGCCGCTCACGGGGCGAGGAGGGCGCTCACGGGGTGAGGAGGGACAGCAGCCCGTCGACGGAGGCGGGCCAGCTGTACCCCTCGGCGCGGGTGCGGGCGGCGGCGCGGCGGGTGGGTTCGTCGGCGGCGAGCAGGGTCGTGACGCCGCGGGCGAAGTCCTCCGGCGAGTCCTCGGCCCCGGGGTCGCCGACGATCTCGGGCAGCGCGGAGGACCGCGAGACCACGACCGGTGTCCCGCTGGCCAGCGACTCCAGTGCGGAGAGCCCGAAGGTCTCGTGCGGGCCCGGCGCGAGCGAGACGTCGGCCGACGCCAGCAGGGTCGCCAACCGGGCGCGGTCCGGCACGAACCCGAGGAAGGACACGGGCAGCCCGGCCGCCCCCCGCTCCAGGGCGGGCCGACGCGGCCCGTCGCCGGCCACGACCAGGCGCACCCGGTGGCCCGCGTCGCACAGCGCGGCCACCGTGTCCACGCTGCGCTCCGGGTGCTTCTCCGGCGACAGTCGTCCGCAGTGGACGAGCAGCGCGTCGGCCCCGCCCCCGAGCCGGGCCCGCAGTGCGCGGTCGTGCCGGTGCGGCGAGAAGGTCGTGAGGTCGACGCCGAGCGGGACCTGCCGGACGTTGCGCGCCCCGATCCGGTCGAACTCCGCCCGGGCGAATCCCGTGGTGCAGACGACCGTGTCGTAGGCCGCGGCCATCCGCGCGTTGGCGAGGTCGGCGACCCGCCGGGCCGCCCCCTCGGGCAGCAGGAACTGGTGCAGCAGCCGGTCGAGCCGCTCGTGCGAGATCACCACGCTCGGGATGCCGCGGCGCGCGGCCCAGGCCCCCAGCCCGCGCAGGGTGAGGCGGTCGGAGACCTCGAGGGCGTCCGGCCGCAGGTGATCGAGCAGCCGTTGCACGCGCCACGGGTCGACGGCCCGGTACCCGCCCGTCGCCGGGATCCGGGGCGCCGGGATCGTGATCCGGCGGGCGCCGCCGGGCAACCTCCGGTCCTCCGCGCGCGGTCCGGGCACGACCAGCACGACCTCGTGTCCGCGGGCGGCGTAGCCGGTGCCGAGGGCGTCGAGCGCGGTGCGCAGGCCGCCCGAGCGCGGCCCGTAGAAGTTGGCGAGCTGGACGATCCGCACGTCAGGCGGCCTGCCGCTGCACGATCCCGGTCGAGACCTCCCGGTAGTGGCCCACCAGCTCGTCGCACACCGTGGACCAGGTGCGACGCAGGACCGAGCGGCGGGCGGCGGCGCCGAACCCGGCCCGCAGACCGGGGTCGCGGAGCCGGTCGACCGCGGCGCGCAGGGCGACGTCGGCGGCGGGCCGGCCCGCGTCGTCGTCGGGCAGGGGCGGGACGAGGTAGCCGGTCCGGCCGGGCAGGACCAGGTCGCGCGGGCCCCCGGCGTCGGGCGCGACGACGGGGAGCCCGGAGGCCAGCGCCTCCTGCACGGCCTGGCAGAAGGTCTCGGCGGGTCCGGTGTGGACGAAGACGTCGAGGGAGGCGTAGAGCTCGGCCAGCTCGTCGCCGCCCCGGAAGCCGAGGAAGGCCGCCCCCGGCAGCGCGGTCCGCAGCCGCTCCTCGCTGGGCCCGGCCCCGACCACCACGAGCCGGACACCGGGCATGCCACCGAGGGCCGCCAGCCGTTCCACCTGCTTCTCCGGGGCGAGCCGGCCGACGTAGCCGACCAGCAGCTCGCCCTCCGGCGCCAGCCGCTCCCGCACCGCGGCCGAGCGGCGGGCGGGGGTGAACCGGCGGGTGTCCACGCCCCGGGCCCACTGGTGCACCCGCGGCACCCCGCGCTCGCGCAGCGCCTCGGTCGCCCAGCTCGACGGCGCCAGCGTCCGGTCGGCCTGCGCGTGCAGCCGGCAGGTCCACCGCCAGGCGGCGCGGGCCGTCAGCCCAAGCCCGTACGACGACGCGAACCCGGCGACGTCGGTCTGGTAGACCGCGACCGTCGGGATCCCGAGGCGCCGGGCCGCCCACAGCCCCCGGGCGCCGACGACGAAGGGCGCGGCCAGGTGCACGACGTCGGGCCGGAAGGCGCGCAGGGCCTTCACGATCCGCCGGCTGGGCACCCCGACCGGCATCGAGCTCACCACCGGCAGCTCCAGCGCCGGCACCCGCACGACCGGGACGCCGTCGTGGGAGTCCGGCTCGTCGGCGCCGGGGGCGACGACGAGGACCTCGTGCCCGGCGTCGCGCAGGTGCTCGAGCACCCGCAGCACCGAGTTCGTGACGCCGTTGACCACGGGCAGGAAGCACTCGGACACGATCGCGACACGCACGGCGGCACGCTTTCGCGTCCGCCGCGCCACCCGCCGTCGGGCACGTGACCTGCGGGGGAACGTCCGGCCAACAGCGCGAGAGTTCACGCGGGCCCACCCCGGGGCGTCACCGGCGGGACGCCGCGGCGATACCCCGCTCGCGGACTCTCGGCGGCATGACGGTCCTCACCCGCACCCCCGCCCCGGTGGATCCCGGGCTGCTCTCCCGCGCCCTCGAGGTCGCGGGCCGGCTCGCCAACGATGCCGCGGAGGTGATCGCCGCGACCGCCGGCCGCGCGCCCGGGTCCGAGGCCAAGGCGGACCCCTTCGACTGGGTCACCGACACCGACCGCACCCTCGAGCGGCACACCCGCCGCGTCCTCGCCGCCGAGTTCCCGGGCATCCCGGTGGTGGGCGAGGAGTACGGCGCCGACGCGACGGCCGCCGGCTCGGCCTACCGCTGGATCGTCGACCCGGTCGACGGCACGGCCAACTACGTCGCCGGCTTCCCCTGGTGCGCCTACAGCCTCGGTCTGGTCGACGGCGACGGCCCGGTCGTCGGGGTCGTGGCCGACCCGAGCCGGGCGCAGATCTACGCGGCGGCGCGGGGCCGGGGTGTGCGGGCCAACGGCGCGCCGGTGCGGGCCGCGACCCGCACGACCGCGGTCGGTGCGCTGGTCTGCGCCGAGTCGCCCTCGCCCGGGTTCGCCGAGCGGGCGGCCGCGCACCACACGGGTCTGCGGGTGCTGGGCTCGACCGCGCTGGCGATCACGCAGGTGGCACTGGGCCGCGCGGTCGCCGCGGTGATCGACGACTACCACGAGTGGGACGTCGCCGGTGCCCTCTGCCTGGCGCTGGAGGCCGGCGCCGTGGTCGTCGACCGGGCCGGGGGACCCGACCCGATGCCGGCCGGCGGGCTGCTGGTGGCGGTGCCCGCCGTCGTCGAGCAGGTCTACTCGTGGTGGGCGGCCTGACGGCGCCGCCGCGCGAACACCGCCGCCCCGCCGAACACCGCCCAGGCGAGGGCGACGAACCCGATCGTCAGCGGCAGGCCGGAGAGCGCGGTGCGCCCGGCCACCCGGACCAGGTCCGGATCGGCGCGGTCGTACTCGACGACCACGGTGGTGCCGGGCTGCAGGCCGCGCGGGTGGTAGACGCCCCGCTCGGGCACGAGCAGCTGCCCGTCCGGCACCGGGAAGCGCACGAGCGTGCGGGCGAAGGTGGAGCCGTCCAGCACCTCCGCGGTGGCCGTGGCGCGGTTGCGGCTGATGGCGACGTCGTCCGCCACCGCCCCCGTGAAGCCGACCACCGCCAGGAACGTGGCCACCACGGCGAGCCCGACGAGGATCGACGGCAGACCCCGCCGGAGGGCGCGGCCGACGGTCCGGGCCGTGCGCCCGGCCTCGACGAACACCTCGCCCGCCACGCCTCCGGCCATGCGGGGAGTCTAGGAGTGTGGTTACCGCCTCCCCGCCGGGGACGGGCGCCGACCGGCGGCGGTGCCTACGCTCGGGTACGTGACGACCGCTGCGCTGCCCACCGGTCTGGAGGTCCGGACCCGTGAGGTGGACCCGCCCGCCGGCGGCCTGCTGTCGCTGCTGCCGGAGGCCCGGGGTGCCCTGTCCTGGGTCCGTGGCGGCGAGGGCCTGGTCGGCTGGGGCGAGGTCGCGCGGTTCACCGGCCGCGGCGCGGGGCGGTTCGCCGAGGCCGACGCCTGGTGGCGCCGGCTGCTCGGCGAGCTCGACGTCGTCGACGAGGTGGGCCTGCCCGGCACCGGTGCCGTCGCCTTCGCGTCGCTGACCTTCGCCGACCGCTCGCCAGGATCGGTGCTGGTGGTGCCGCGGGTCGTGGTCGGGATGCGGGGCGTGCGCGCGTGGGTCACCGAGTTCGGCGACCCGCACCCGATGACCGCGGCCGAGCCCGTGCGCCCGAGCGGCCGGCTCCGCTACGCCGACGGCGACCTGCCCGTCGCGGGCTACCGCGCCGCCGTGGCCGAGGCCGTCCGGCGGATGAGGGCGGGCGAGCTGGACAAGGCCGCGCTCGCCCACGACCTGCTCGCCGTGGACGACGCGCCGCACGATCCCCGGCACCTGCTGCACGGGCTGGCCGAGCGCTACCCCACCTGCTGGGCCTTCGCCGTCGACGGGCTGGTGGGCGCCACGCCGGAGCTGCTGCTGCGCAAGCGCGGCCCGGTGGTCGAGTCACGGGTGCTGGCCGGCACGGTGTGGCCCGGCGAAGGCTCGCTGAGCTCGGAGAAGAACCGGGTGGAACACGCGTACGCGGTCGACTCGCTGGCCGACCGGCTGCGCCCCTTCTGCCGCACCCTCGAGGTCCCCGCGGAGCCGACGGTGCTCGCGCTGCACAACGTCTCCCACCTGGCCACGGACGTCCGCGGCCGGGTCCGCGGCGACGCCTCCCTGCTGCGCCTCGCCGGCGCCGTGCACCCGACCGCCGCGGTCGGCGGCACCCCGCGCGAGGAGGCCGTCGCACTGATCGCCGCCCTGGAGGGCATGGACCGCGGCCGCTACGCCGGCCCGGTCGGCTGGATCGGCGCCGACGGCGGCGGGGAGCTCGGCGTCGCGTTGCGCTGCGCCCAGCTCGACGGCCCGGTCGCCCGGCTCTACGCTGGCTGCGGCATCGTCGCCGACTCCGACCCCGACACCGAGGTCCGCGAGGCCGCCGCCAAGCTCCTCGCGGTGCGGGAGGCGTTGGAGGGCTGAGCGCCGCTCACCGCTCCTTCGCGTGCGTGGGCACGAGGAGGGCGAGCGCGAGGGCCAGGAGGACGAGGCCGCCGGCGATCGCGAGACCGGCGGGGCCGACGAGCCGGTCGCGCAGGCCCCCGACGTAGGGGACGTCGTACCAGAGGACGCCGTGGACGTCCGCGGCCGCGACGGGCTGTGGGTCGTTCGTGCGGTTGGCGTCGCCCTTGGTGACGAACTCGGGCCCCGGCAGGATCTCCACCACGCGGTGCGTGACGATCCGGGACTGCCCGGTCGCGGCGTCGCGGTCGGTGAAGTTCAGGACGTCGCCCGGCTTGACCTGCGCGGTGTCGACGGGCTTGAGCACCGCGACCGACCCGACGGGCAGGGTGGGCTCCATCGACCCCGACAGGACGCTCAGCGAGTGCCCGCCCACCGCGGCCGGGACGAGCGCGACCAGCGCCGCGAGCGCCACCACGGCGAGCACGACCAAGCCGAACACCAGGGTGAGGACCCGGCGGAGCGGGTGCACGTGCCGCGGTCGCGTGGCAAGCCGAGCCGTCTCCCGGTCGACGTCCCCCGTGCGCGTGTGCGTGCCCATCCCGTCCTCCCGGTGCAGTCGTTCCCCACGAGTCGTACCCAGCCGCCGGGCGGACCCGACCGAATACCACCCGATCGAATGGCGGTTCGAACCGAAATTGCCGGGCTCTCCGCGACGTGCCGATACTCGGGGCCCGCCGCAATGCATTCCTCCCTTCCGCGGCTCCCTCCGAAATCCACTCCCCGGAGCATCAGCATGGTCGTTCAGCCCGATGACAGGAAGAACTCCCGGAAGAAGGCGGGCCTGATCGTCGGGCTCGTCGCGCTGGTGGTCGCCGCCGCCGCGATCGGGGCGGGGACGTACGCCGCCTTCACGGACACCGAGACCGGACCGGGCGGCACGCAGACCGCGGGGACGCTGGACCTGGAGGTGGGGTCGGGTGGCACCACGAGCACGCTGTTCACCGCGTCGAACATCGCCCCCGGGTTCAGCCAGGATTACACCTTCACCCTGAAGAACGCCGGGACCATCGCGGGAACGCTCAGCACCGCGATGACCTCGACCGGCGGTGACGGCACCTGCACCGAGCCCGAGCGCACCGCGGAGGGCACGACCGCGTGCAACCCGAACGGCAACCTGCAGGACCAGATGCAGGTGACCGTGGTGTCGTCGCCGGTGTCGAGCACCCCCACCGCACCTGCCTCGCTCGCGAGCTTCGCCGGCGCCCCGCTCCCGGGCAGCGGCTCGCTCAAGATCGACGGTGGGCAGACGGTGACGTACACGCTGCGATTCACCCTGCCGAACGACAACTCCACCACGGCGGAGTCGAATCCGAACAACAAGGTGCAGGGCGACACGGTCTCGCTGAACTCCACGTTCAATCTGGTCCAGTCCTGAGCATTCTCCGAAATGGCCGCGCAGCCGTACCGGTGAGCCAGGACCCCGTTTCCCTGCTCCGTTCGAGGATTCGATGCGACGCCGAGTGATCGCCGGGGCGCTCGTGGCGGCGGTCGTCACCGCCACGGGTGCCCTGTCGGGCGGTAGCGGCACCTACGCCCGCTACACGGACGTCGAAGCGTCGCCGGGCACCGTCGGCGCGGCGACCGTCGTGATCGGCACCTCGTCGCGGGCGCCGGCACTGAGCTACACCGGCGGTCTCCTCGGCGGTACCTCGTCGGCCACGCTGACGGTGGTCTACACCGGCACCACGCCCGCGCGGCTGACGCTGCAGGCCAGGCCGGCGGCCACGTACTCGTCGGCCTTCTGCACGTACTCGACCTCGACCAAGGCGTGGTCACGGGCGTCCGGGGCCACCGGTATCAGCATGTCCTTCGCGGGCACCACCGTGGACTACTGCACCCTGCTCAACGGCGGGGAGGTCACGCTGTCGAGCTCGGTCGCCGCGGGCAGCACCACCTCCTTCGCCACCTCGGCCTCCTTCGGCGTGCTGAGCGGCGCGAACCCGAGGAAGGACCAGGGCGTCCCGCTGCTCGTGCGCGCCAACGGCACCGCGGGCCCGGGCTTCTCCGACGCCGTGACGGGCACGCTCGGCGTCGCGACGAGCCCGTCGTCGACGCCGCGGTCGCTCGCCGTCGTCACGGTGCCGACGATCACGGCCGCACCCACGACCACCACCGCGCCGACGGGCACGCCCGTCGCGGCGACCGACGTCCCGGCGGAGTGCGCCGCGGCCGGGACGACCGCCGCCTCCTTCGCCGAGAAGATCACGCTGACGGCGGATCGGCCGAGCTTCGACGCCGCGCGCGACCGGCCGGGGAGCGCCGGGCCCTTCCTGGTCGTCGGCTCCGCGGCGGCGGACACGGTCGTCGGCTCCGCGGGCGGCGACTGCGTGACGGGGGGCGACGGCGACGACGTCGTGTCCGGTGGTTCGGGCGGCGACGTGCTCGTCGGCGGGCCGGGCGCCGACCGGCTCTCCGGCGAGGCGGGGAACGACCGCCTCTACGGCGGCGCCGGGGTCGACACGCTCGACGGCGGTGCAGGTGCGGACGTCCTCGACGGCGGGCCCGACGGTGCCCGGTGCACCACCGACGCCTCGGACACCACCACCGGCTGCCTCGGGGCGGGTGCCGAGGGGGCGGCCGACCCGACGACCACCACCTCACCCGCCCCGACCACCACGACTCCGGTTCCCACCCCGCCCTCGACGACCACCACGCCACCCCCGCCGGCCGACACCAGCGCCCCCGCCGCGGTCCCCGAAGGCTCCCCCGACCCAGCAGCTCCGCCCCACCCACCTGACACCCGGGCAACAGGCCGCGCAGGAGGAGCCCGGAGATCACCGCTCCGGACCCATCCCGGCCGCGGACGGCCGCCAACGTTCCGCAACGACGATCAGCACAGGAGACCCGGCCACAGCTCCACCATGATCAGCACTCCGGACCCGCCTCGGCCACGGACGGCCGCCAACGGTCCGCAACGACGATCAGCACAGGAGACCCGGACACAGCTCCACCATGATCAGCACTCCGGACCCGCCTCGGCCACGGACGGCCGCCAACGTTCCGCAACGACGATCAGCACAGGAGACCCGGACACAGCTCCACCATGATCAGCACTCCGGACCCGCCTCGGCCACGGACGGCCGCCAACGGTCCGCAACGACGATCAGCACAGGAGACCCGGACACAGCTCCACCATGATCAGCACTCCGGACCCGCCTCGGCCACGGACGGCCGCCAACGTTCCGCAACGGCGATCAGCACAGGAGACCCGGACACAGCTCCACCATGATCAGCACTCCGGACCCGCCTCGGCCACGGACGGCCGCCAACGGTCCGCAACGGCGATCAGCGCAGGAGACCCGGACACAGCTCCACCATGATCAGCACTCCGGACCCACCTCGGCCGCGGACGGCCGCCAATGGTCCGCAACGGCGATCACGGTGAGCCCATCGGACGGGCGCGAGTCGAAGATCATCAATCCGGGACCGGAGCGGTCGATTCTCGATCGGCCAGGGCCACGAACGACGATCATGGCGGAAGCGACTGTCCGGCAACCGGCGGAAGGCCCGGGTCAGGAGCTGCGCTGCCGAGCCTGGTGCGCCCTCCCCGGCGGCCCCTCCGGCGCCGGGGAAGATCCGTCGCGCGGCGGCGGCGCCACGAGGCGCAGCGGCCCGCGGGCCGCCGGTCGGCGCTCGTCGACGGCCTCGGCGAGAGCCAACACCTCGGCCTCGGCCGGGCCCCCGCACGCATCGCCGGTCTCGCACGCACCGCCCGGCCCGCCGCGAGCCCGCCCCGTCGCGTCAGCAGCATCCACCGACGTGCCGGGGGCGCGCACCGACGTTCCGGAAGCGCCTACCGTCCCGCCGGAAGCGCCCGCCCACCTGCCGGTAGCGCCCGTCGAGGGAGCATCCGCCGACCTGCCGGACGCGCCCACCGACCCGCCGGACGCGCCCACCGAGGAGGCATCCACCGACCTGCCGGGAGCATCGACCTCCTGCGCCGACCGCGGTGCGGGAGGCGAGCCGGACGGGGTTTCGGCGCAGCGGAGGGCGGCGCGCAGCCGTTCCGCCTCCACCCGGTAGGCCTCCCGTTGCTCCCACAACCCGCGCACCGCGCTGAAGAGGAACGGCACCGCGGCGGCGAGGAGCGCAGCGGTGGCGGCGAGGGTCAGCGCGACGGGCACGACGACCGCGGTCCCCGACGACCGGACCGCGTGCGCGGCGGCGAGTGCGACGAAGGCCACGCCGACCCGGCGCAGCAGCGGCCGGTCGCGGCGCAGCCCCGCCCCGACGGCGAGCAGCCCGGCCGCGCGGGCCACCGC
>NZ_JBHSQK010000045.1:0-71839 GCF_042658055.1 Pseudonocardia lutea | reverse complement strand
TTATTTCAAGATCATCGGCCCTGGCGTGTCCACGCCCGCCGTGTCACCAACCTCCGTAGGTGGGACAGCTAGCGGGTGGGGCGGGAAAGCCGCGGCAGGCGGCGCAGCGACCGCAGTCGTTCCTCGCGGAGCCGCTCCACCGCCGGTACCTCCAGCGGGGGCAACGGCCGGCCGACGACCCACTCCAGCAGCAGGTCCGCCAACGCCGGGTTGCGGGCGAGGACGGGGCCGTGCAGGTAGGTCCCGACGATCCGGCCGGCCACCACCCCTTCCGTGCGGTGGCGGTCGCCGTTGCCCACCCCGGACTCCACGCGCGCCAGTGGCCGGACGCCCGGGCCCAGCCGGGTCCCACCCTGGTGGTTCTCGAAGCCGGTCAGGACCGCACCGGCGAGCCCGGCCACGAGGGGTGTGGCCACGACCTCCCCCACCGCCCGCCGGGGGCGCCGGACCGTCGTCAGGTCGAGCAGCCCCAACCCCGGGTGGTCGACCCCGTCCGGTCCGGCGAAACGCTCGCCGAGGATCTGCAGGCCGGCGCAGACCGCCAGCACGACCGCGCCCCGCCCGACCGCGGTGTGCAGGCCACCCGCGCGCGCCGCGCGCCGGGCGGCCAGGACCTGGGCATGGTCCTCGCCACCACCGAGGACGTAGAGGTCGCAGTCACTCGGTACGGCATCGGTGGCGGCAACGACCTCGGCCGCGCGCCCGCGCCAGCGCAGCCGCTGCCGGAGCACCTCGGCGTTGCCCTTGTCGCCGTAGGTGCCCAGCAGGTCCGACGAGATCAGCGCGATCCGCACCGCCGACGGCCCGAGCACCCGGTTCACCCCGTCCCGTCCCGCGGTGGGCCCGAGGCGGCGGCAGCGCCAGGGGTCACGAGCGTCAGGTCGGCAGCGCGGCTCAGCCGGGCCCGTGCGGCGAGGAAGGCGGTGTAGTCCGCCGCCACCTCGACCCGACCCCGGACCCTCCGCACCGCCGCCACCGGATCGGCCACCACGTCGTGGGCGACCTCGGCGTAGGCGAGCCGGACCGCGACGTCCGCCGCCCGGTCCCCGCTCGCCGTCACCCGCCGGCCCCGCAACCGTTCGAAGGGTACGTCCCAGAGCCAGGACGGGTCCCGCCCGTCCGCCTCGCGTGCGTTCACCGCGATCACCACCGCTCCCGGCGAGGACTCGAGCACCGTCAGCGTCTCCGCCCACCCGGCCGGGTTCTTCGCCAGCAGGAGCCGGGTCTCACCGTCCGTCCGGGGGAACGACCGGTACCGGCCCGCCACCTCGTCGAGCTCGGCGACCGCCTCGACCGCCTGCTCCGCCGCCACGCCGTACGCCGCGGCCGCGGCCACCGCGAACGCGGCGTCGACCAGGTTCGCGGTGCCGGGCAGCCGCAGACGCATCTGCCGGCAGAACCCCTCCGGCCCCGCCAACAGCCCGTCCTCGGACACCGTCCAGTCCGCCGCCGGCCTGGTCAGCCCACACCCGCTGCACCGCCAGGTCGGCTCGGCCGGATCGATGTGACCATCGCAGAGCAGGCACGTGACGCCGTCGTGGCGCCACGTGCTCGGCGGCGCGACCCAGATGCGGTGCGGGGTGGCCTGCGCGGCCGCGACGACCAACGGGTCACCGGCGTTCGCGATCACTGTGGTGTGCGGGCTGGCCAGCAGCGCCGCCCTGATCCGACGCACCACCGAGCGGACCTCGCCGACCCGGTCCAGCTGGTCCCGGCTGATGTTCAGCAGCACGACGAAGTCCGGCCGGGTCTCCGCGATGACGTTCGGCAGGTAGCCCTCGTCGACCTCGAGCACGGCGCTGTCCGCCTCGGGGTCGTCGAGCAGCGCCGCCAGCGCGCCGTCGGGCATGTTCGCCCCGGTGCCGTTCCACGCGGGACGCGATCGGACCCGGAACGCGGCGGCGAGCATCGCCGTGGTCGTCGTCTTGCCGTTCGTCCCCGACACCAGGGCGACCGACCGGGGCCCGGCGAGCCCGGCCAGCAGACCCGGATCGATCGCCAGCGCGACCCGCCCACCCAGAACACCGCCGGCCCGCCCCAGAGACCGGCACAGCGACATGGTCAATCGCCCGGCGCTCACGGCAACCCGCGCCCGGGCGCACAACGGGGCCGTGATGGTCGCGCCGGCACACTCGCCCGCAGGGCGGTCCCGCCGGGTCGACGGCGACAACGGTGCCATGCACCGAAGATGCACTCGCCCGGGTTAGGTAAGGGCAAACGCGCCCGAGTTCGCCGTCGGCAGCTCCGCGCTCGGTCGACGTTCCGACCGGCGAGCCCCCGGCCATGGGACGCGGCACTCCTCGGACGCCGCCTTCTGCCCAGGCTCGGGCGCTCCGGCCGGCTGTCGCCGTCGCCTCCGGCGGCTCAGGGAAGGAGGGCTCTGACCTTCTCGGGATCGGCCCCTCCCGGCTCGATCACCACCACGGCGTCGTCGAAGCCGCCCTCCGCGTAGCGGTGGAGTTGGTTGCCGACGAGATCGAGGTCGGCCGATTTGGTGAGCGGGATGGCGCAGACGATGGCCCGTTCTCCGCCCACCGCTCGGAAGCGGGACTGGGCCTCGAGGATCTGGTCGGGGGTGCGGCGGTAGGCGGAGGCGAGCCAGCCGTCGAAGTGCCGGGCCGCCTTGTCGACGTTGGCACCCCAGGAGCCCAGTAAGAAGGGCGGCGGAGCAGGGAGCAGGTCACGCAGCCGGGCCACGTTCTCGTCGAAGGTGCGGAAACGGCTGCGGAAGTCCCGGTCGAGGAGCGCGTAGTCGGTCTGGGTGGACCCGGGGCTGAGGCCCATGACCAGCCTGTTCCCGCACACCAGCTGCAGGGACCGGATCTTGTGGGCGAGGTCGGCGGGGTGGTGGAGCGGGACCTGCACCGTGGCCGTGCCGATCTCGACATCCGGAGCAGCGACGGCGGCCGCCGCCAAGGCGACGAAGGGGTCCGGGACGAAGCCGGACCGCCCGATGATCTGCGGCATCCACAGGCTCTCGAAGCCGGCGTCCACGAGGCGTCGCGCCCAGGAGGCGACGTCGTACGGCGGGCCCGACCCCAGGTGGGCGAGGTATGCGCCGAGCTTCACAACCGGGAGGCGGCGAAGCGCGCGTACCAGCGTAGCGCGTCGGGGTCGTCGACCGAGGCGATGTTGGCGGCCTTCTCCAGCGGCCTGCCACTGATCAGCTTCTTGATCGGGACCTCGAGCCGCTTGCCGCTCAGGGTGTGCGGCACGCCGGGCGCCTCGAGGATCTCGTCCGGGACGTGCCGGGGCGTCAGGCGGGTGCGCAGCGTCTGCACGATCTTCTGCCTGAGCGCGTCGTCCAGCACGTGCCCCGGAGCAGGGACGACGAACAGGCCCAGCCAGTAGCCGTCGTCGGGCTGGTCGACGCCCACCACCAGGGTTTCGCTGATCTCCGGCATGGTCTCGAGCACGTCGTAGAAGTCGCTGCTGCCCAGCCGGACACCCTGCCTGTTCAGGGTCGAGTCCGAGCGGCCGTGGATGGCGAGGCTGCCGTCCGAGTACAGCGTCACCCAGTCCCCGTGCCGCCAGACGCCGGGCCAGGTCTCGAAGTACGACTCCGTGTAGCGCGCCGCGTCCGGGTCGTTCCACAGGTACACCGGCATGGACGGCATGGGCTGGGTGACGACCAGGTCTCCCACCTCGTCGACGACCGGACGGCCCTCCTCGTCCCAGGCCGCGCAGTCGACGCCGGCGAGCCGGCCGCCGATGCGCCCCACCCGGACCGGGGCGTACTCGTTGCCGCCGACGAACGAGCCGGAGATGTCGGTGCCGCCGCTGGTCGAGTCGATCCGCAGGTCCGGGCTGACGTGCTCCATGATCCAGTGGTAGCCGGCCGAGGGCAGCGCGGAGCCGCTGACCATCACGTGCCGCAGCCGGCTCAGGTCGTGCTCCTGCCGCGGCGACACCCCGGTGTTCGCCGAGGCGGTGACGACGGCGGCACCCAGCAGCATGACGTCCGCCCGGGTGCGGGCCGCGACCTCCCAGACCGCGCCCGCCGGGTGGCCGGGGCTGCCCTCGTACAGCACGATGCTCGCGCCCCGGGTGAGCGCGCCGAGCTGCATGTTCCACAGCGCCCAGCCGGTCGAGGTGAAGGTGAACATCCGCTCGCCCTCGCGCAGGCCGCAGTACAGCCCGGTCCACATCAGACCTTGCAGCGTGATCCCGCCGTGGCCGTGCACCAGGCCCTTGGGCAGCCCGGTGGTGCCGGAGGTGAACAACACCCACAGCGGGTGCGAGAACTCGACCTGCTCGAACTGGAGCGGCGCGTCCTCGGCGAGAACCGACTCCCACGGAACCGCCCCCGAAGGAGCAGGCCGGTCGAAGACGTAGGGGACGTGGACGACGTGCCGCAGCGTCGGAAGCTTCTCGCGCAGCTGCGCGACGACGTCACCGCGGTCGATCTCCCTGCCGTTCCAGTGGTAGCCGTCGCCCGCGATGAGCACGGTCGGCTCGAGCTGCGCGAGCCGGCCGAGCGTGCCCTCGGCGCCGAAGTCCGGGGAGCAGCACGACCACACCGCGCCGACCGCGGCCGCGGCGAGCAGGCCGATCACCGCGTGCTCGGTGTTCGGCAGGTAGGCGCAGACCCGGTCGCCGGGGCGCACGCCCGCCCGCCGCAGCCAGCCGGCCGCCGCCGCGACCGACCGGCGCAACGAACCCCAGGTGATCTCCCGCGCCGGCTCGCCACCCTCCCGGACGCACACCAACGCCACCGAGGAGTCCGCCCCGTGGCGCAGCACGTGCTGCGCCCAGTTCAGCCGCGCCCGGGTGAACCAGCGGGTGTGCGGCATCGGGTCGGCGGTACGCACCTGCGTCCACGGCGCGGAGAACTCGACGCCGTAGTAGTCCACGACGGACAGCCAGAAGCGGTCGATGTCCTCCACCGACCAGGCCCAGAGGGCGTCGTGATCCGCGAACGACCCCCCCTCGCGCTCCTCCAGCCAGTCCAGGTACTCGCGCAGCGCGGACCCCTCGATGCGGGCCGCCGTCGGGCTCCAGAGCGTGTCGGTCATCCCACCGCCTCACTGTGCGACGGGCCCGGTCGCCCGGGCCCGTCGCACATGCTCACACGAGGGACGCGGTCAGCCCACCGTCGAGGACGTAGTGGCTGCCGGTGATCCACGACGCCCGGTCGGACGCGAGGAAGGCCGCCACCTCGGCGATGTCCTCCGGGGTGCCGAGCCTGCCCTGCTTCATGGCGACGAGGTCGCCGAACGGGACCTGCGTCGCCGCCTCGAAGTCCGGGACGAGCCGCTCGACCATGGCGGTGTCGGCGAAGCCCGGGCAGACCGCGTTGACCCGTACGCCCGTCGGACGCATCTCCACCGCGGCGACGCGAGTGAGCTGGATGAGCGCCGCCTTCGTGGCGCAGTAGGACCCGAGCAGCGGGCTGCCGCCGATGCCGGCGATCGAGGCGATGTTGACGACGTTGCCCTTCGACTCGATCAGATGCCCGATCGCCGCCTTCATCGCCACGAACGGTCCGCGCACGTTGACCGCGTAGATCTTGTCGAAGCTCTCCGTCGACTGCTGCAGCAGCGGCGAGGAGACCTCGATCCCGGCGTTGTTGACCAGCACGTCGAGACCGCCGAGCAGGTCCACCGCCTGCTGCACCGCGCCCTGGACCTGGCTCTCGTCCGTGACGTCGCAGTTGGCGACGCCCGCGGCGCCGATCTCGTCCGCCGTCGTCTTGGCCGCGTCGGCGTCGATGTCGCTGATCACGACCCGGGCGCCGCGCTGCGTGAACAGCGTCGCGATCGCCTTGCCGATCCCGGCAGCGGACCCGGTGACGAAGACCCGCTTGCCGTCGAGTTCGGGCATCTCTTTCCTCTCACTTCGTTGTGGGGAGTGCGGAACCGGAGGTCAGGAGGCCTCGACCTTCGGCATGATGTCGTTCTTGATCCGCTTGAGGTCGTCGAGGGTCTTGGACACGGGGACGTCCGCGAACGGCGGCCAGAACATCGGCATCGTCATCCCGGCCTCCTTGTACGCCTTGAGCTTGTCGGTGATCTGCCGCTCGCTGCCCGCCAGCAGGTTCGTCACCTTGCCCGCCGGGGAGTCGTCCAGGTCGACGTCCGTGATGACCGTCCAGATCATGCTGCTGATCTCGAGGTCGCCGATCTTGCGCTGGCTGCCGATCGCCTCGAGCTCGCGCTCGATGCCCCCGCGCCAGGTGGCGATGTCCTCCGGCGAGTCCTGGATCCCGATCCAGCCCTTGAGGTCGTACTTGCTGACGCGCTTCGCCGCCCGCGCCGGGTCCTTGAGGCCGGAGAAGAAGATCGGCAGCGGGTCCTGCAGCGGCTTGATCCCGAAACCGCACCTGTCGAAGTCCGCGAACTCGCCGTGGTACTCGAACAGGTCGTTGTTCCAGACGCCCTGCATGACCTCGATCGTCTCGCGCACGTGCTTGTGCCGCTTCGGGAAGATGTGCGCGGCGCTCGCGGCCGCGAACTCCTCCGGCATCCACCCGGATCCGACGCCGACGTTGAGCCGGCCGTTCGAGAGGTGGTCCATCGTGGCCATCTCCGCGGCCAGGACGCCGGGGGCGCGGAACGGCGTGTCGATGATGCTCATGCCGATCCGGACCTTGGTGGTCTTGGCCGCGAGCCATGGGATGAGCGGGTAGCCCTGCAACCACTGGCCGCGCGAGGACACCGGCAGCGCCTTGGGCAGACCGTCCATCATCCCGAACGGGTACTGCAGTTCCTGCCGGTCCGACGCCTCCGGGACGACGATCCGATCGAGCGTCCAGACCGAGTCGAAGTCGAGCTCCTCGGCGAGTGCGGTGAGGTCCTCCAGCTCCTTGACGGTGACCTTGTCACGGAAGTTGGGCAGGTAGAGGGCGAGCTTCATCGGGTTCCGCCTCCTTGCGGTACTGCGGTGAGGGTCGTGCGGATCTCGGTCTTGAGGACCTTGCCGACGGAGGAACGCGGGAGGTCCGGCCAGATCTCGATCTGCTTCGGCGCCTTGACGCTGCCGATGCGCTGCTTGACGAACGCGATCAGCTCGTCGACGTCGAGGCCGGTGTCCGGCCGGAGCTGGACCACGGCCGTGACCCGTTCGCCCCACTTCTCGTCCGGCAGGCCGACGACCGCGCAGTCGCGGACGGCGTCGTGCGCCATCAGCGCCTGCTCGACCTCGGCGGAGTACACGTTGAACCCGCCGGTGATGACCATGTCCTTGGCGCGGTCGACGATGAAGAGGAAGCCGTCGTCGTCGAGATAGCCGACGTCGCCGGTGTGGTGCCAGCCGTGGGCGGACGCCTCGGCAGTGGCTTCCGGGTTGCGGTAGTAGCCGGCCATCACCAGCGAGCCCCGGACGCAGATCTCCCCCCGCTCCCCGCGCGGGACGGGCCGGCCCTCCTGGTCGAGGATCGCCACCGTGACCAGGGGCGAGGGTCGACCTGCCGACGGCAGCCGCGCGGTGGCGATCGACCCGTCCGGCAGGCGGTGCTCGGCCGGGGACATCGTCGAGATCATCATCGGGGCCTCGGACTGCCCGAAGAGCTGCGCCATCGGCCCGATGCGGTCGAGCGCCTCGGCCAGCCGGGCCACCGACATCGGCGCGGCGCCGTACCAGAAGCACTGCAGCGACGACAGGTCCGTGCCGTCGAGTGCCGGGTGGCCGAGCACCATGTAGATCAGCGTCGGCGGCAGGAAGGTGTGGGTGACCCGGTGCCGCTCGATCAGCTCGAGGAACCGGCCGACGTCCGGCTTCGCCATGATCACGACCTCGCCGCCGAGGGCGAGGATCGGGAAGCACAGCACGCCGGCCGCGTGGGTCAGCGGTGCCTGGGCCAGGTACACCGGGCGCCCCTCGAAGGGGTAGCTCATCAGCGTGATCGCGGACATCGCCTCGAGGTTGCGATCGGTGAGCATGACGCCCTTGGGGCGCCCCGTGGTGCCCCCGGTGCCGACCAGTGCCACCACGTCGTCGGGCTGGGTGGCCTCGACGTCCGGGTCCCCGCGCGCGGCGTCGAGCCAGGGGTGGAAGGCCTGCGCGCTGCCGTCGCGCTCGCCGAGCCGGACGAGCGTGGTCAGCTTCGGGAGCTTCGGGGCGATCTCGGCGACCAGCGCGTCGAACGCCGGCTGGAAGATCAACGTGGAGCAGTCGAACAGGTCGAGCAGCTCCGCGTTCTCCGCGGCCGCGTTGCGCGGGTTGATCGGGCACCACACCGCGCCGGCCCGGGCGATGCCGAAGACGCAGGAGAACGCGGTCGGGTCGTTGGGCGAGAGGATGCCGACCTTGTCCCCGGGCCGGACGCCCGAGCGCCGCAGTGCCCGGGCGACCGCATGGGAGAGCTCGACGACCTCGCCGTACGACAGCGACGCGCCGTCGAGGGTCAGGCAAGCTGCCCCGGGATCGAGGGAGGCGCCCTTGTCCAGGTAGAACGTCAGCGACATCCTCGTCCCTCGATCGTCGTCGGCACCCTTGCTGACAGGGACGACCGTGGCCTGATCTTGGACGGTTGTCAAGATTTCCCTGGACGGGTGGTCAGGAGGTTCCCTCGACGGGTGTCCCGTGCTCGACGCGCCGCACCCGGTGACCATTCCGCGGGGCCGTTCCTGGCACCCGGGTGGCACGTTCGACGCCCCGGCCGGCCGGGTACGCCGACACCACTGGCCGTCGGCGGCCGGTTCGTCGACCGAAGGAGTAGTCATGGGCATGGACGACAAGATCGACAACAAGGCCGAGGAGCTGAAGGGCAAGGTCAAGGAAGGGGCCGGCCACGCCACCGACGACGAGGAACTGCAGGCGGAGGGCCGGGGCGACCAGGCCTCGGGCCACGTGAAGCAGGCCGGCGAGAAGGTCAAGGACGCCGCCAAGGACGTCTTCAAGAAGTAGCCCGGCCTCCCCGAGGAGGCACCCGGCGGCCCTTCCCGGTCCGCCGGGTGCCGACGTGCGCGATGCCGACCCGGGGCCGGGCGAGCGCCGAACGGGAACTCCGTTCGGCTCGGGCGCGTTGAGCACGGGCCCCCACCGGTCCTCGGAGGTCCCGTGCTGCCCACACTTCCCGCCCAGGTCGACCGCCTCGTCTCGCTCGGCGCCACCGCCCCCCTGACGCCCGAAGAGCTGCGCATCGCCGCGAAGGCCCTCCCCGACCGGCCGGGTCTGCTCGTCGTCGCCGGCGCCGCACCGTCCGCCCTCGCGCCCCTGCTGCGGCGCGGCGACAAGGCCGGTTTCGTGGTCGCCGACATGACGGACGCGGACGACTTCGCCCCGTTGCCGGACGTCGCCGTGCCGGACGCTCCCGTCTACCTCCTCGAGGGCCTCGACCGCGGCGACCACCTCGCCAACCGGAGCCCGGACGAGGTCTACCCCGAACTGGCCCGCACCGGCCGCACCCCGCTGTTGCTCACCGAGGGCGTGCAGTGGGTCCTGCAGAGCCCGCAGGTGCTGGCCCGCAACGCCTGCTTCATGACGATCGGCTCCCGCCTGCGCCGCCCGAACGGCACGCTCGACGCCCGGACCCCCGCGGTCTGGATCTCGAACGGGACCGGACGGGACGGCAGGGAGCGCCGGGACGCCCCCAAGGTCGGCTGGTGCTGGGCGGGCAACCGGCACACCTGGCTGGGCTTCGCCTCCGCCTCCGCCCGGACCGCCTGAGCCCGCCACGGTCGTCGCGCCGAGTCTTCCTGGCGTGACTCGTCGGGGTCGAGCAGGGGCGTGGGCGAGCAGGATCGACCCGGCGGCGATGAGCCGCGCACCCCCGATCATGCCGACGAGCGGTCTCCGGCGGCTAGCGGGGCCGCTCCGCCGTCGCCACCTGCTGAGCAGTGGTGTGACGGTCCGTGCCGCGGCGACTGCTGCCGTGCGGGTCGTCGCCGGGCAGCGGCAGCCGGGCGAGATGGGCCTCGCGCAGCACGGAGACGGTGGGTCGGACGGCGAACAGGATCGATCCGACGAGGAACAACCAGTCGGCCGGCAGAGCCAGCGAGTCGGAGAAGAAGAACACGCTGCCGATCACGAACGCGACCGCCGCCGCGAACTCCACGACCGTGTAGACGACCTGGTAGCGGCCGTAGATCTGGGCATGACGCGGGCTGGCTCCCGCTCGCCGCGGGTCGAACAACTTCCCTCGCACCGGTTCAGGAGCCCGAGGGATCGGGCGTCTGCTCGTCGGCGTACCGGCCGGCGTGCTCCCTCTCGTACTGCCCGGGATCCTCCTGGTTGGGAACCGTGGGATCGGGGTTGCCGAGAGCGGTCTCGCCGGGCAGTGACTCCACGGCTTCCCGGGCTTGCTCGCGCTGTTCCTGCGGATCGGTCATGCCGATCGGGTACCTGCCGCCGGTGGGCCGAAACTGTCGGCCGGCTTGCGACCCGTCGCCCGGTCGCCGAGCAAGGGGTGGCGCCCCGAACCGAGCCGGCGCGCCACGAGTTCGCCCCGAGGCCGAGGTCGTCGTCGATCAGGCTCGCGGGCTCGGCTCACGGCGTGGCCGACGAGGTGATCGGCCGCCCGGCCGCAGCTCGGGAGTCCGGCAGCCCTGCGTAGTCGGGCAGCTCGATTCCGTTGAGCGCACGCTCGACAAGCTCCATGAGCGCCTCCATGTCGGGCTCCGGGGCCGGCTCGGCGTCCGCGCCGGGGACCTGGAGGCTACGGACGTGCACCCGGCCGATCTCCTGGTTGGCCTCGACGAACGGCCGCATCCGCGCCTCGTAGCCGGCGAACCCGGCGGCGGGGTCCCAGCCGGCGGCGGCCAGCTCTCCCGCCAGCAGGTAGGCGCCGACCAGGGCCAGCCCGGTGCCCTGCCCGGACATCGGCGACGGGCTGAACGCCGCGTCCCCGAGCAGCCCCACCCGGCCGCTCGACCAGCGGTCCATCACCACCTGCGCGACCTGGTCGAGGTAGAAGTCCGGGGTGTCGTCGAGATGGGCGAGGATGCGCGGGGTCAGCCACCCGAAGCCGGCCATCCGCTCACGCAGCAGCCGCTTCTGGGCCGCGACGTCGCGGTGGTCGACGGCGAAGTCGGCCGAGGGGAACGAGAAGATGGCCATCGCCCGCGTCGCGTCCTGGATGGGGCGGAGGCCTGCCGAGCGCCCCGACTCCTGGCAGTCGAGCATCCAGCGGTCCAGCCCGAACTCGTTGGGCACGCTGTAGAAGGCCAGCACGAGCCCCAGGTGGCGGACGAACCGCTCCCGCGGCCCGAAGACCATCGCCCGCATGGCCGAGTGCAGCCCGTCAGCCCCGATCACCAGGTCGAAGCGCCGCCGGTCGCCGCCGGCGAAGAGGACGTCGACCCCGTCCGCGTCCTGGGTGAGCTCGGCGATCCGGTCACCGAAGACGTACTCGACACCGTGCCGGGTGTCGTCGTAGAGCACCTGGGACAGGTCCCCGCGCAGGATCTCGATCTCCGCGATGTACCCGTCGCCGCCGTCGTCGTCCGCGCGGTAGGTCTCGAGCACGTTCCCGTCCACGTCCACGCTGTGGGCGCCGATGGTCTCGGTGCAGGCGGCACGCACCGCCGCGTCGAGCCCCATACGCCGGATGACCTCCTTGGTCACCCCGCGCGCGTCCACGGCCTGCCCGCCGGGACGCAGGCCAGGGGCCCGCTCGACGACGGTCACCTCGGCGCCCCGCCGGCGGAGCCAGTGGGCCAGCGCGGGCCCCGCGATGCTCGCCCCCGCCACCAACACCCTGACATCGCTCACCAGTGCCTCCCTCGTTCGCCTCGTCGAGGAAGAGACACCGACGACGCCCGGAAATCATCGCCTGCCGGGGGTGCGGAGACTGCGGTGCCCGGAGTCGGGCCGGGGCCGGTGGCTATTCCGGCAGTCCGCCTTCCGGAACGTCGGCGGGCGACGCCGCAGTGTAGAGGAGCGGGACCAGCTCCTGCACCAGCGTGACCGCGGGCGGGCGGCCATCGGCGTACGGGGCGGAGTTCCCCCAGGCCACGATGGTCACCTTGTTCACCGGGTCGTATCCCATGAACGAGTTGAACCCGGGCAGCTCGCCGGTGTGGCCGTACAGCGGCCCCATCTGCGCGAGGGTGAAGCCGTAGCTCGTCCCCCTGCCGGTGGGCAGCACACCGTCCATCCGGGCCTGCTGGGTCGCGGCGTCGAGCAGCTTCCCGTCGACCATCGCCTCGACCCATGTGGCCAGGTCCGTGGCGGTGGAGATGCCCTGGCCCGCGGCCCCGGTCCAGGACGGGTTGTCGTTCGTCACGTCTCTCGGGGCGAGCGTGCCTGCCTCGACCTGCGCCAGCTGGTCCACCGGGATCGACGGGTCCTCCATCGTCTCGACGTTCGTGCCGTAGAGGTAGCCGTGCGACGACGGCGCCGGGATCGCCGTGTCGGCGGCGGCCGGGTAGGACGTGCCGGTCATGCCCAGCGGGGTGAAGAAGCGGTCCTGGAAGATGCGGCCCAGCGGCTTGCCGTCGATCTGCTCGGCGATCTCGCCGAGCAACACGGTGTTGGTGTTGGAGTAGTGCCAGCCCTGCCCGGGTGGGAAGTACGCCGGCTGCGCGAAGGCGAGCCCGAGCAGCTCCTCGTTCGTCCACACCTTCTGCGGCTCGTCGTCGAGGGCGCGGTTGAGCTCCAGGGTCTCCGTGTAGTTGTGGAGACCGCTGCGCATGTCCCCGAGCTCGGCGATGGTGATCGTGTCGCCACCCGGGACACCCGGGAGGTACTTGCTCACCGGGTCGGTGAGTGCGATCTTGCCCTCCTGCACCATCTGCAGCACAACCGTGCCGGTCCAGGTCTTGGTGTTGGAGCCGATCCGCAGCCGCGTGTCCAGGGTGACCGGTGTCGTGCCGTTGCGCTCGGTGACCCCGTGCGCGTTGACGTACTCGGCCTGCGGTGTCCTGATCAGCACGACCATCCCGGGCTGGCGCAGCTCCGTCGCCACCTTGGCGACCACCTCGTCCAACGCGGCCGGGTCGAGCGGACGCAACGTCCCGGAGCCGCCGGCCGCAGCCGCGCCGCCGTTGCCCGCCGCGGCAGTCGGCACCGGAGCCACGGACGTGGCGGTGGACGCGCCCTGGCTCGGGCTCGAACACCCCACGACCGCCAGGACGGCCCCGACGACCAGCGCCGGGACCCGGGTGGCACGCCGTCCGACGCGCACGCCGGGGTGCGGACCTCTGCGGTTCGCCTCATCGATCGTCATCGTCGAGCTCCTCGGGGAGGCGGCCACACGCCGGCTCGACGACACAGTCGTGCTCCACGACGGATTCGTTAGCCCGTCTGGCCGGTTATGGCGTCCGACGAATGTCGGTCATCGCGGCCACAGGTACCACTGCGGAAGCGGGATCCCGCTCGTGGTGACCTCCGGCCCGGGGTGTTCACGCGCCCGGAGGGATCGGAGGGGCGTCGTCGGGGACGAGGACGGCGCCGATCTTGCGTGCGAGGAGGTCGGCTGCGTTCTTGTAGTCGCCGGTGGCGGGATCGAAGGCAGCCTCCTCGAAGGTCACTTCGACAGCGACGGCCACCTTCCGCGACGGAAGGTAGGCGAACGCCCCGGTCTGCCCGGCGAACTTGGGGTTCTGCATCACCCAGTTCCCGGTGGAGACGATGCCGAGCCCGTAGGTGTAGTGGGCGGCCTGAGGGAAGCAGGTGGCGCAGCCGGGGAGGGCTGTGGTCCTACCGATCAGGTCCTTGCTGATCATCGCCTGGTAGGACTCCGGTGACAGGAGCCTGCCGCTGCCGATCCCCACGGCGGTCGCGTTCAGATCCTGGATGGTCGTGCTCTGGATGGCGCCGCGCGTGATGGTCCACGAGGGGTTCCAGTAGGTGGAGTCCTCGTAGAACGGCGTGCCCGGCGGGATGCCGAGGAACGGGCGGCGCTCGGACGTGTAGGCGTGCAGCACCGGCTCGGGGATCGCCGGGGTGCCGGGGTCGGTGGTCTGCGTGAGCCCGAGCGGTCCGAGCACCTTGTCCCGCAGTGACGTCGAGACGGGCTGCCCGGTGATCTTCTCCAGGGCCAGGCCGAGAATCACGTAGTTGGTGTGCGAGTAGTTCCAGTTCGTGCCCGGCGGATACAGCAGCGGATGCTTGGTGCTGATGGCGATGAGTTCCTCGGGTGTGAACGTTCGGAACGGCTCGGCGTACTGCTCGGCGGTCAACTCGGGAGTCGACACGTAGTCCACGTAGCCGGAGGTCATCTGGGCGAGCTGCCCGAGGGTGACCTGATCGGCGTAGGGGAGGTCGGGGAGCCATCTCGACACCTTGTCGTCCAGGCTCACCTTCTTCTCGTCGACCAGTTGCAGGAGCAGTGTGGCGACGTAGGAGATGGCGACCGCCCCGTTGCGGAAGTGCATGTCGGTCGTCGCGGGCACGCCGGCCATCGACTCGCCGACGGCGCGTGTGACGACCTCCCTGCCGTCGATCGTGACCTGGACGATCACCGCCTTCGCATGGGCGCTCGCCCTGACCGCGTCGACGACCCCCATCACCGCCTCGGCCTGGGTCGAGTCGGCGGATGCCGCCGGCGACGCCGGACCCGACGGGCCCGTGCACGCCGCACAGAGCGCGACCAGACCGGCGAGCGCGACCAGCCGCGTCCGAGCCCGCGGCGGCGGGAAGGAGATCGTCATCGTGGCGACACCGCTTTCCGCCTGTCCGCATGGAAGTGTCTTCCGGGCGGCCAGGACGAGCCCGGCTGATCCGTGGTCGGCATGGTCGCAAGCCGGGTTTCCCCGGTCAAGAGGCTTGCCAATTCTGCATGTGACCCACAGCATTGCTCCTGTCGGCGTAACGCCTCGGCCCCCGATCCCGAACGGTCGTCCGAGTCCGCCGCGTGGCCGGGTGCGTCGGAGATCAGGCGGGAAGAGGTACGGCATGCGGTTCGGAGGCTTGGCGATCGACGGATCGAGAGCTCGCTCGCGACCCCGGACGCGTGTCCGAAGGGTTCGCGCGAGGGTGGCCGTGGCGACCACGGTCTGCGCCCTCGGTGCCCTGGCGGCCTGTGGCGCACCGAGCCCGCCTGCCTCGACCGCCCCCACGAGCACCTCCGCCGCTGCGCCGGGCCTGCCCGCCTACGCGGTTGCGGCGCAGGAGAAGATCGCCGCGGCGATGAAGGCCAACGTGATCCCCGGTGCCGTCGTGCGGATCTCCTCGCCGACCCAGGGTGACTGGACCGCGACGTTCGGCACGGGGACGATCGGCCGGGACGACCCGATGACCGTGGACGACCACATCCGTGCCGGCAGCATCACCAAGACCATGACCTCGACCGTCATCCTCCAGCTGGTCCAGGAGGGCAAGCTCTCCCTCGAAGACCCCATCGGCAAGTACCGGTCGGACGTCCCCGGCGGGGACGGGATCACGATCGCTCAGCTCGCCGAGATGCGCAGCGGGCTGTACAGCTACACGTTCGACCCGTCGTTCAACCGGACCCTCGACGACGACCCCGGGAAGGCCTGGACCCCGGACGAGCTGCTGGCCATCGCGTTCGCCCACCCGCCGGACGCCCGACCGGGCACGACGTTCGAGTACAGCAACACCAACATCGTCCTGCTCGGCCTGGTGATCGAGCAGCTCACGGGCGAGCCGCTGGAGAAGGCCTTCGCCGAACGCATCTTCACCCCGCTCGGCATGACACGGACCTCTCTGCCGGTGCGGACGGACGCGACCATCCCCGCCCCGCACCCGCAGGGCTACTCGTTCGGCACCAACGTCTCGACGATGCAGACCTACGCACTCCCCGCGGACCAGGAGGCCGCGGCGCTGGCCGGCACGTTGCAACCGAACGACGAGACCGACGCGAACCCCTCCTGGGCGTGGGCGGCGGGCGGCGCGATCTCCACCGTCCCGGACCTGTTCACCTATGCGCAGGCCCTCGTCGGCGGGCGGCTGCTCGACGCGGCGACCCAGAAGGTGCGGATGGACAGCATCCAGCCGACCGACCCGGCACACCCCGACGCCGCCGGCTACGGCATCGGCATCGCGAAGTTCGGCCCGCTGCTCGGGCACGACGGCCAGATCCCCGGGTTCATGACCTTCACCGGCCAGGACCCCGCCACCGGCCTCACCATCACCATCGCGACCAACCTGGCCACCGTCCCGAGTGGTGAGGGCTCGGCGCTCACCCTGCTCAAGGCGATCCTGCCGGTCTTCTACCCGAACCTGCAGGCGCCCCCGGGCAACCCCGCCGCTGTGCCGAACCGGTGACCACGATCATCCCGGCGTGAGTTCGTGCCCGGCGTCCGACGAGGCGTTCTGCGCCGGCGCCCGCTGCTCGCGAGTCTGCCGGCCGGGCGGCAGCGGCAGTTCGGACACGACGTTCCGCCGCCAGGTGACGATCAGGACGGCCGGGATCACGATCAACGACGTCCGGCCCATGAAGACCGAGACGGGGTCGGCTTGCTCGAGGGCCGGCAACGCGTACAGGACGAACAACGTCAGCGTGGACAGGACCAGGACGATCGCGCGCGCCGGCCACAGGCGCCCGAAACCCGCCGCGCCCAGTGTCCGGGGCAACGCCTTCCGATAGAGATCCACGATCGCCCACAGCGTCAGGTAACCCGCCACACCGTAGATCCACCAACGACTCCAGCCGGTCGCGAGAGCGAAGTTCTTGACGTCGCCGTCGGCGGCGAAGGTGCGGAGCGGAACGTAGTCGTAGAAATTGCCCACGCTGTGCACGATGTACCAGAACAAGAAATACAGGACCCACGGTGGCGCTGCGACACCGGGCCGCCGCAGGAGCTGCCGGGCGACGAGGTAGAAGACTCCGTTGCCGATCACCACGCCGGCCATCGCCGTCAGGGCGGCGGCGGTGGTGTGGCCTGCGGCCAGCGCTTTGTCGTAGTCGACGTCCTCATCGATATCGCCGAGCGTCACGATGTTGTGGATGCCGGTACCGCCCCACTCGATCCGGATCGGATCGTCCTTGATCCCGGTGATCCACGCCATGAACGAATGGGCGTACTCGTGCTGGATCACCACGACGTAATGCGTGAGCCAGGCGACCACCAGCGTGGCCGCGACCAGCCACCACACGCGAGTGGTCGAGGAGACAGCCCGAGTCATCCAGTACCCCCGCGAGCTCAGATGCCGACGCCCGGCGCGAGGGGAACTCTCGTGCGTCAAGTCGATGCGGGCCGGGCGTCAGCGTCGATGGTGTGACGCAGCAATGATCACGGTACTGTTCCGGTGCGGATCCGCCGTGTCGGTGTTCCGTTTGTCCCCTGATCGTGACGGTTCGGCGTGCACTTCGCCGCGCGACCGCCTCGACCTCGGCCTTCCCCGTCGACGCCTCGGCTCGGCCGAGAACGAGGAGGCCGTCGCCGCCTTTTACTCCTCGGCCACGAGGTCGACCAGCCGCGCGTCGGTGAGGCCGTGGCTCTCCAGACCTCGCTCCGCCCACCGCAGTGCGTCCGTGTGGCGGTCCTCGCGCAGGAGACGCTCCGAGATGGAGGAACTGGTAGGCCGACGACAGGTCGCGGGCCGTCGCCTCCACCTCGGCGTCGACGTCACTGGCGACCTCGGCAAGCGCCTCCAGCATGCTCCGGATGCGGAGACGCGCCGGGTCGAAGGGGCCGGCCTGCTCGGGGAGCGCCGCCCAGTCCCGAGCGTGCCTGGATCGGCCAGCCGCTCGACGTCGGTGATGGCGAGGCGCATCAGCGGCTCGCCACCCGGAACCCGAGATCGACGAGCCACGCCCGCGTCCGGCCGCGCTTGCGCTCGCCGCTCCACTCGCAGGTCGGAACGGCGTGGACGACGGGGCGCTGTGAAGATGGCGACGTGACGTCCGAGCCACCGTTGTTGGTCGCGCTGGATCTGGCCGGCACGTTCGTGTTCGGCCTCAACGGCGCGTTGACCGCGGTCCGCACGGCGCGGCTCGACATCGTCGGTGTCCTCGCCCTCGCGGTGATCACCGCACTGGGCGGCGGGATCACGCGTGACGTGCTGATCGGTGCGATACCTCCGGCCGCGTTCGGCGACTGGCGCTACCTTGCTCTCGCCCTGGGCGGTGGGGTGGTCGCGTTCGGGCTGAGCCGCTGGCTGGACCGGCTGGAGATCTCGATCGTCGTGCTCGACGCCGTCGGGTTGAGCGTGTTCGCGGTGATCGGGACGGTCAAGGCGCTGGAGTTCGGCCTCGGCGTCGGCCCGGCGATCCTGCTCGGCGCGATCAGCGCCGTGGGCGGCGGCACGATCCGCGACGTGCTGATCCGGCGGATCCCGTCGGTGCTGCACTCGGACCTGTACGCGATCCCGGCGCTGATCGCCGCCGCCCTCACCGCCGCCGCCGTCCGCACCGGGACCTATGGGCTACCGGCGGCCCTCGGCGCCGCGGCGGTCTGCTTCGCGGTCAGGATGGTCGGAGTCCGGTTCCACCTCAATGCGCCCGGCCCGCCCGGCGGCGGAGGTCCCCACCGTGATCGCGGCCACCACCAGGACGAGGGCCGCGACGACCACCGGTGAGCTACGGAGCCAGCCAGGCGAGGGCGGCGACGACGAGGGTTCGGGTACCGGTGTCGAGGGTGGGCTGGAGGACCGGGGCGAAGCCCGGGGAGTGGTTGACCGGGATGTCCTGTGCGACCCGGCCGGCCTCGTGCGCCTGCTGGTAGGTCTGCGGGTCGATGCCGCCGACACCCCAGTAGGTGTAGGGGACGCCGAGCGCGGTGGGGATGTCGCTGAAGTCCTCGCTCGCGGTCTGCTGCTCCAGTGGGCCGGCTCGCTCGCCGAAGGCCTCGCCGAACGCGCGGGCCACGCGGTCGGTCACCGCGGCGTCGTTGGTGGTGAGCGGGAACCGGTCGAACAGCACGAACTCCGGTTCCCGCGGGCAGCCCGAGGCCTGGCACTCCGCGGTCACGATCCGGCGTATCGCGTCCAGGATCGTGGTTCGCGTGCTCTCGCTGTAGGTGCGGACGTTGAGCTCGAGCACGGCGCGGTCCGGGATGACGTTGCTCTTGCTGCCGGCCCGAAGCGAGCCCACGGTCAACACCGCGGTCTCCCCGGGCGGGGTCTCCCGCGAGACGACCGTCTGCAACCGAATCACGATCATTGCTGCGAGCACGACGGGATCGACTGCGGCATGCGGCGTCGACCCGTGCGCCCCACGTCCGTGCACGGTGATCCGCATGCTGTCCGCCGCGGAGAGCACGGGCCCGGCGAGCGTGCCCACCTGCCCGGCCGGCGCCGGCAGCACGTGCTGAGCCAAGGCGACATCCGGAGCCGGGATCAGGTCGGCGAGCCCGTCGTCGACCATGCCGCGGGCGCCGTCGCCGGTCTCCTCGGCCGGCTGGAACAACGCCACCACAGTGCCCTGCCACATGTCCCTGCGGTCGCCGAGCACCTGGGCGGCGCCGAGCAGGCAGCTCACGTGCACGTCGTGCCCGCACGCGTGGGCCACCGGCTCCTCGTCGCCCGCGGCGTCGGTCGCACTGACAGTGCTGGCGTACGGCAGGCCGGTGTCCTCCCGCACCGGGAGCGCGTCCATGTCGGCGCGCAACAGCACCGTCGGGCCCGTGCCGTTGCCCAGCACACCCACCACGCCGGTGCCCCCGATGCCCTCGTGCACCTCGTAACCGGCGTGGCGCAGCCGCTCGCTCACCCGCTCCGCCGTGCGCCGTTCCTGGTGCGACAGCTCGGGATGGGCGTGCAGGTCCCGGTAGAACTCCTCCTGCCACGCCCGCGTCCCCTCGAGCGCGCTCAACACCTGCGATGTGTTCACAGCGCCTCCGAGCGCATGGCAGTGGACGGCACGTCCGTGACCCTCGTCAGAGGGTCTTGCCCGACCTGGTCGAGGCAAACCACCTCGGCCCGGGCGTCCTCCAGCGTCGACCGACCCAGGGAGGTCGCCGGGACGACGGCCCGTTCGATCCATGGCCCAGGTCGCCGGTGGTAGCAGGTCCTGCCGAGACGCGCAGCGTCGCTCCAGTGCCACTGCGAGCGACAGCCGATTCAGCTGCGTCCCGATACTGGACGCATGGATGACGAGCAGCGCTCGCGAGACAGCTCGTGGGACCTCGCCGGTGATCCCGCGGTGCTCGCCGACGCGGCGAGGACCCTGCGAGCCCGGTCGGCAGAGCTCGACCCGGACAGTCCCCTGTCCGCGCCATTCGTCTACAACTCGGTGGCGAAACTGCTCGAAGCACTCGAACACCACATGACTGCCCGGCCGCCGCGGTCTCCGCTACCCCACGACGTCGTCCAAGCGGCGATGGACATCGCGCGACACGTCCGGACCTACCGAGGAACCAGCCCTTAGGGAGCCCTCGGTGACTCGCGGGACCCGGCGCAGCCGAGGCCGGGATCTCGCCGATCTCGGGGCACTCCACGGTGTCGTCGGGACAGCCCGGACAAGGTCCGCTACGACGCGCTCCGAGAGCCAGGCGCTGTGACGAAGGAACCGACCTGTCGCCGTGTGGCGATCAGCTCCCGTTGGTCCAACTCGCGGAGCGCGCGACGGACGACCGCCCGGCCGACACCGAACAACTCTGCGAGATCACGTTCGGCCGGCAGCCGCTCACCGACCCTGCGTTGCCGCAGTAGACCGAGCAGACCTTCGAGGACGTCGTTCTCCCCGGCGAGGACGTCGGGCATCGGGAATCTCCCCAGCCTCTCACTCAACGGCTCCCGTCGCCGTCTTCTCGACGAGTGCGGCGAGGCCCTGCCCGCCGCCGATGCAGATCGTCTCCAGGCCGAAGCGGGCGTCGCGGACGAGGTCCATCGCCACGCCCCATCGTCCGGGGTGGTCGAGGGCGAGTTGTTGGCCGATCGCGCCGCCGATCGACACCCCCGCACAGTGGGCGCGTTCGATGCCGAGGCGGTCCAGCAGGGCGGCGACGGCGTCGGCCATTCCCGCCATCGAGTACGGGCCGTCCGGGGGTGGGGCCGGCGCCGTGGCCGGGCAGGTCGTAGCGCACGATGCGGTACCGGTCGGCCAGCGCGGCGACCTGGGCGTCGAACAGGTACAGGTCGGTGCCCAGCGACGGGCCGAGCACGAGCACAGGCGCGTCGTCCGGCCGTCGATGCGGTGGTGCAGTGCGGTGATCATGCGGACCGTCTCCCGGGGTAGGTGGCGGCGGCCGAGGCCACGGTGAACCGGCCGTGGTCCCAGCCGTCGCCGAGCGGGACGAAGTAGTCGAACGACACCTGTTTGCTGACGTAGCGCCACTCGCCGCCGATCCGGCGCAGTGTGTCGGTGTAGCGGCCGGCAGCGATGTGCGGGACGCCGTCCTGCACGCAGGGCTGCCACAGGAACGACCGCGCCCGGGCGCTGTCGGGGCCGTGGAGGGTGATCTCGAGGTTGGTCACGTGGTGCCAGAAGGCCGTCAGTCCGGCGTCGGCGAGCCCGGCGAAGAAGGCGCGCAGCTCGGTGTGGCCGCGGGCGCGGGACAGACCGACGAACTCGCCGTCGTCGGTGAACAGCGAGACCAGGGTGTCCCAGGCGCCGTCGTCGAGGGCCCGGCAGTAGCGAGCGTCCAGGTCGCGGATCGACTCCAGGGCCTCCAGCCGGGCGAGCCGCCGTTCCAGATCGCTCATCGGTGTCCTTCCTCCGTGCCGTGGAACGACACGGTGGTCGAGCCGTCTCCGGTCGCGGGGCCCGCAATGATCCGTAAGGTGTGCGCGCCGGTCACCTCGACGAGCACGGGCAGCCCGTCCACCGTGCCGCGGTACCGTCCGGGTGGGGGCAGGGCTGTGTCGTGAGCGAGTGTCACCTGGTCGCCGCTGCGGTTCCCGGCTACCCGGTGCGGCCGCCCCAGCGCCCGGGTCGCACCGTCCAGGTCCCCGGCGCACAGGCACCGCCGGATGTAGCTCGACGAGCAGGGGGTGTCGACTGCCTTCAGCAGGGGCACCGGGTGCGTGGTGAAGCCCAGGTCGATGCCGAGCTCCTGCAGCGTCGTCACATCGCCTGCGGCCTTCGCGCCGAAGGTGAAGTTCGCGCCGATCACCACCGCGTCCGCGCCGAGTGTGTCGGCCAGCACGCGTCGGGCGAAGGTCCGCGGGCTCAGGCGGGCCAGGTCGCGGGTGAAGCGCAGGGCGCAGACCGCATCCGCCCCGGCCGCGCCGGCGAGTTCGGTCCGGTGCTCGAGGGTGGTCAGGGTGGCTGTGTCGCGGGCGAGGCCGAGGACCCGGGCCGGGTGCGGGTCGAAGGTGACCAGGACCAGCGGCAGGCCACGCTCGTCGGCGATCCGGCGGGCGTGGTCGACCAGGCGACGGTGGCCGCGGTGCAGGCCGTCGAACACGCCGATCGTCACCACGGTCGGCCCGAGGTCGGCGGGCGCCTCACCGAGGCCTGACCACAGCGGGATCCGCACCGAGACCGGCTGCAGGGCCGCGGTCACGACTGCGCCTTCAAGTCCGACGGATGCGTGGCCGGTGGCGTGACCGTGATCGACGTGTGCGGGAACAGCGGTAGCGAGGACGGCAGCGCGTGCAGATCGTCGCCGGAGTCGACGTCGAAGACCGTCCGGACGTGGAACTGCATGGGTCATGTCCTCCGGAAGGCGCGGATCCGGGCGGGGTCGAGCTCGACGCCGAGGCCGGGTCCTTCGGGCAGGTGCAGTCCGTCGGTGTCGTAGACCAGCGGGTCGACCAACATCTCCTCGGCCAGCAGCAGCGGCCCGAACAGCTCGCTCCCCCACCCGGTCGCGGGGCTGGTGCAGGCGGCCTGCAGGGACGCCGCGGTCCCGACGGGGCTCTCGATCGAGGTCGCCGCATAGCAGGGGATGCCCGCGGCGGCGGCGATCTCGGCGATCGCCCGGCTGGCTCGGAGCCCACCGGACTTGGTCGTCTTGATCGCGAAGATGCTCGCGGCGTGGGTGCTCGCCAGTCGCAGCGCGTCGGCCGGAGTGCGCAGGCTCTCGTCGGCCATCACCGGGATCGGCAGGGCTGCGTTGATCGCGGCCAGCGCGTCCACGTCGTGGCCGGGTACCGGCTGCTCGATCATCTCCACGCCGGCCTCGACCAGCGCGGGCAGGTGGGTCAGCGAGGTGAGGCGGTCCCAGCGGGCGTTGAGATCCACCCGGACCCCGGCGGCACTGCCGAGCTTCGCGGTGACCTCGGTGATCCGGGCGACGTCGTCGACGGGGTCCTGGGCCCCCATCTTCAGCTTGAAGGAGGTGTGCAGGCCCGAGTCGAGCTTGGCCAAGGCCTCCTCGATGACCGTGTCGGCGGACTCGGTGCCCAGTGCCCAGGTGACCGGCAGGCTGGTGCGTGCCGCGCCACCGAGGAGGGTGTGGACGGGCACGTCGAGGTGGCGGGCCCAGGCGTCGTGCAGGGCCACCTCGACCGCGGTCCTGGCGAACAGGTTCGCCGCGACCGCGTCGGAGGCGTCGCGCAGGATGGCGGGGATGTCGTCGACCCGGCGTCCGAGCAGGATCGGGGTGAGGTACCGCTCGACGATCAGCTGCATGGTCTCGACGGACTCGCCGCCCCACCACGGGCCGCCGGGGACCACGCCCTCACCGACACCGGTGACCCCGCCGGCGGTGCGGATGAAGACGTAGAGCACGGGTTGGGCGTGCATGCCGGCCCGCGCGAAGCGGTGGGCGCGGCGCAGCGGGATGTCGACGATGACGGTCTCGACCCGGTCGATCCGCAGGTCGCTCATCGTGGTTCTCCGTTCTGGCGGCAGGGCGGAGCGGGACGCCGGGCCGGTCGGGTGGGCCCGGGCGTCCCGCCGGTCACGCGGGTTCGAGGGTGAAGTCGTACTCGACCGCGTGGGTCCCGTCGCCGACCTCGACCGGGTCGAGGATCAACTCGGGCTTGGTCGCCGAGGCGACGTCGGAGTCGAGCCACTCGCCGCCACGGAAGTAGAGCTGCGTGGTGACGGTTCGCTTGCCCGGCGCACGGACGAGCAGGTGCAGGTGCGCGGGCCGCCAGGGGTGCCAGCCCGCTGCTCCGAGCAGCTTCCCGGTCGGGCCGTCCGTGGGGATCTGGTAGGGGGCCGGTTCGATGGTGTGGATCTCGAAGCGGCCCTGGTCGTCGGCGACGACCACGGCGCGCAGGTTGCCCTCGGGGATGTGCGGGGCGAACCCGGAGTAGTAGCCCTGCTCGTCGGCCTGCCAGATGTCGATCTCGGCGCCGGGTAGCGGGTTGCCCTCGGTGTCGCGGACCTGACCGGAGAACACCAGCGCGGTGCCCTTCTCGTCGGGTCGCTGCGGCAGCGTCGCCGGCGAGTCGAGCCGGGGCTGACCCGGCAGGTAGTAGGGGCCCAGGATCGAGCCCTTGGTGCCCGTCCGGCTGCGGGAGGCGACGTCCTCGACGACGTGCTCGACGAGGACGTCGAGCAGCAGCGGCCACTCGCCACCCTCGCCGACCTCGATCAGGAAGCCTTTGGCGGCCTGGAACTCGTCGTAGGTCACCGCCTGGGTGCGGATCGTGTCGTGGATGCCGGCCAGCAACGAGGACACGACCGCGGCGATGCGCTCGGTGGAGACCTGCGGAGCGCCAGAGTCGGCACGGGTGGCGCGGAAGGCCTCGGTCGCGGAGCTTCCCGACCCGGCCGCCGTGGGAGATGGCTGCGTGGTGGTCATGATCTGCCCTTCTCGTCGGTCAGGTCAGCGGCGGCCGAAGACCGAGGTGTCCTCGTTGTTGATCAGATCCGGGACGGTCCAGCCGTTGAGGTCGTACTCCGAGAGGCACTGATCGGCGAGACCCTTCATCGCATCCGCGGCCCCGGACATCTGGGCGTCCATCAGCATCTCCAGGCGCACGCCCTCGTGGTTGCCGGCGTAGTTGCGCTCGTAGAGCTCGTGGCGCCCACCGAACTCCGAGCCGATCGAGTCCCAGATCAGTTTCATCAGCTTGACCCGGTCGACGGCGTCGTAGCCGTTCGAGCCGCGCACGTACTTGTCGAGGTAGGGCCGGACCTTGGCGGAGGCGAAGTCCGAGGAGTGGCTGGGCAGGTAGATCAGCGACGAGCCCAGGTCCTGCATGATGATCTCGCGGACCCGCGCGTAACCGACGGTCATGAACCAGCGGTAGGCCATGCCGTACTCGTGCTTGGGCAGCAGGGTGTCGCCGACCCACTCCTCGGGGTTGGCGCACATGGCGTCCGAGAGACCCCAGAACAGGTTGCGCCAGGCGATGACCTCGCCGACACGGGTCTGCACCCCACGGAAGTCCTTGGTCCCGGTGACCTCGAGACCCTTCATCAGCAGCCCGGCGATGAAGTCGAGCTCGACCGCCAGGCGGGTCACGCCCTGGAAGGTGAACCGGTGCAGGAACCCCGAGGCCGGGACGAAGCTCGAGGCCTTCTCCGCATCGCCGTAGACGAAGACGTTCTCCCAGGGGATGAGCACCTTGTCCAAGACGAAGATCGTGTCGTTCTCGTCCATCCGGCTCGAGAGCGGGTAGTCGAACGGGGTACCCGTGGTCGCGGCCTGGTGCGAGTAGGAGGGCCGGCAGATCAGCTTCATCCCCGGCGCACCCATCGGGACGGTGCACACCAGCGCGTACTCGCGCTTCTTGATCGGCAGGACGTAGTGGGCGAGGAAGTTGAAGTGGGTGATCGCCGAACCGGTGGCGACGACCTTGGCCCCGGACACGACGACGCCGTTGGCGTTCTCCTCCTCGACGTGCATGAACACGTCGGAGACCTCGTCCGGGGCGCGGTGGCGGTCGACCGCCGGGTTGACGATCGCGTGGTTCCAGTACAGGACCTTCTCCTGCGACTCGCGGTACCACCGCTCGGCGTTGTCCGAGTGCGGCGCCCAGAAGTCCGGGTTGGCGCCGAGGGTGCCGAGGAAGCCGGCCTTGTAGTCGGGGCTGCGGCCCATGAACCCGTAGGTCATCCGAGCCCACTCGGCGATCGCGTCGCGGTCCTTCCTCATGTCCTCGACCGACTTCGGGGCCCGGAAGAACGGGTGGGTGAAGCCGTCGCTGCCGGTGTCGGTGGGGACGGTGAGGAGGTCCTGCTTGTCCGGGTCGTGCAGGGAATCGTAGAGCCGAGCCGTCATGCGCACGGCGTTGCGGAAGGCCGGGTGGGTGGTGACATCGTCGACCTGGTCGCCGTAGAGGTAGATCTCCCGGCCGTCACGCAGGCTCTCGATGTACTCGGCGCCGGTCAGCGGCCGGGTGACCCGGCCCTCGGCATCGGTCGGCACGCTGGTGTGGTCCTGCTGCAGGGTCATCGTCGACTCCTTCGTATGGACGTCTGCGGGGTGCAGTAGGTGCGATGGTCAGACTCGGCGGGTGCCGGCCAGCGTGGAGATGAACGAGACCCCGGCGTCGGGGCCGTCGGCCGAGTCGTCCCAGAGCAGCGGGTTGTGATCGCCGCCGAGGTGGTGGAACTGGCCGGAGTGGAACAGCAGCGGTCGGCCCTCGTGAATGTGGAACTGCTGGACCTCACCCACGTAGAGGACGTGGTCGCCGCCGTCGTAGGCCTGCCAGGGCGTGCAGGAGATGTGGGCGAGGGTGCCGTCCAGCCGTGGCGCGCCGCAGGCGCTGTCCGCGGCCCAGCGCACCTCCTGGTTCGGCCGGCCGGCGAAGTGCAGGGCGAGATCCTTCTGCGCGGACTCGAGGACGTTGACCGTGAACGCTCGCGCCTCGAGCAGCCCGCACAGCCGGGATCGCCGGTCCAGCGACACCAGAACCAGCGGCGGCTCCAGGGACACCGCCGTGAAGGCGTTGACCGTGGCACCGTGCGGTGTCCCGTCCTCGCCCTGACAGGTGATCACGGTGACGCCGGTCGTGAAGTGCCCGAGGCACCGGCGCAATTCCTTCGGGTCGATCGCCATTGACTCCACCTCCGTGCACGCTCTCCGTGCATTTTGCACGCCTGGCGTGCATCCAGAGGATGCCGGACGCCGGATGATCCGTCAACCCGGGCTCGTGCCGATGGTCGTCCTCCCCCTGTCGTGCGAGACGATGGGGCCGTGGAGGAATCGGACGACCCCGGGAGCAAGGACCGGATCCAGAGCATCGAGCGTGGCTTTGCGGTGCTGCTGACCTTCGACGCCGAGCGCACCAACCCCAGCCTCATCGAGATCGCCAACGCGACCGGGCTCTCCCGGCCGGCCGTACGCCGGATCCTGCTCACCCTGCAGCACCTCGGCTACGTCGAGCCGACCACCGGCAGCCACTGGCGACTCACCCCACGCGTGCTGACCATCGGCCAGCACTACGCCACCTCGAGCACGATCGTCTCGGTGTCCGAACCGCACATGAGCCAGCTCGTCGAGGAGACCCAGGAATCCGCCTCCCTGTCGGCGTTGGACGGCAAAGAGGTCGTCTACCTGGCCCGCGTCCCCGCCAAGCGGGTCCTCAACGTCACCGCAGCAGCAGGAACCCGAGTTCCCGCGCACGCGACCTCCATGGGACGCGTCCTTCTCGCCGCGGCCTCACCCGAGTTCGTCGAGGACTACCTGCTCGACCCGGGACTGCAGCCACTGACCCCACACACGATCACCGACCCGGACCAGTTCCGGGACGCCCTCGACCGCGTCCGCGAGCAGGGCTGGTCGCTCGTGTCCGAAGAACGTGAGCGCGGCCTGATCGCGGTGTCGGCGCCGATCCGTGACCACACCGGTCAGGTGGTGGCCGCGCTCTCCTCCTCCAGCTCCACCGGGCGCACCAGCCCGGGGCACATCGAGCGCTACATCGTCCCGGTGCTCACCCGGATCGCGAAGAACATCAGCGCGGAGCTCGGCGGCTGAGGGCGCCGTTCGGGCACGCCCCCGGTGGCCACCGGGGCAGACTGGCCGGGTGCGGAGAGGCGTGCGCGTGCCGGAGCTCAGTCGTGGCCAGGGGGCGCGTTCGGTGCGAGCGGTCGTGCTGGTCCTGCCCGGCGGGGAGGCCGAGAGCCGGCGGCCTCACCTGTGGCTGGCCGAGGCGTTCCTGTGGCCCCTGGCGAGGCAGATCGCCCGGCGGGGACGGCGGAACGGCCTCGCCGTGCACGTGCTGCGCTACCGCTACCGGGGGTGGAACGGCGAGCGCGCCGACCCGGTGGTCGACGCGTGGTGGGCGCTGGGCGAGGTCCGGCGGCGGTATGGGCCCGTACCCGTCGGTCTGGTCGGCCATTCCCTCGGGGGCAGGGTGGCGGTCCACGTTGCCGGCGATGCGCGGGTGGCCGGTGTCGTTCTCCTCGGCCCCTGGTTGGAGGAAGCGGATCCCGTGGGACAGCTGACGGGCCGAGCGGTACTGATCCTCCATGGCGCTCGCGACCGGCACACCGATCCGGCAATGTCCTACCGGTTCGCGGTGGGCGCGCGCCGGGTCGGTGCCCGAGTCGCCCGCGTCGAGCTGCCCCGTGCCGGTCATGTGTTGCTGCGGCAGTGGCGGGCGTGGACGGCGCTGACGACGGACTTCGTCGACGTGGCCCTGACCGGTGGCCGGTGCGACTCGTTGCTGCTCGGCGCCCTCGAGGCCGTGGACAGCGGGGGCTTGCGCGTGCACCTGCCACGGCGCCGCGCGCGGGTTCTCCGGCGCCACTGCTGAGCAGTCGGCTGGGTTCGGGCTGGCGGCGTATCCCTCCCCGCCGGTCGGGTCGGTGCTGCTCCGGCTGGCGCTTCGTGCGCTCGGCCACGATTCTGGTCGCATGTCCGGCAGGTCGGCGGGCGGGCGCGCTGCCCAGGTTCCGGCTCCGTCGTCGCCGCGGCGGTGGTCGCCGGAGCGGCCCTGCGGTGCGACCGGCGCCCGGCGGCGGCCCGCGCTGCGAGCCGTCTTCGGGGTCCGCCGACGGCGGACCGCGTGCGCAGGGTGGGTAGGGGTGGCCGGGGTGTGCTGCTACTGCTGGTTCCTGTTCGCCCCGCTGGTGGGCGGACGCCTGGACCGCACCCGGGCGTTCGTCAGCGAGCTGGCGGTGCGTGGCTCACCGGGCAGCGGCTGGTTCCGCGCCGCCGACGTCGTCGCCGGCGTCCTGATCGTCGTCCTGGCCGTGGGTGTGTGGGAGTGGCTGCGCCGACCTGCCGGTCGGGGGATGGCGGGTCCCGTGCTCGTGGGCACGGTCGGGGCGGCGTCGATCGTGGACGGCGTCAGTCCGATGGCCTGTGCACCGTCCGTGGACCCGGTCTGTGCGCGGATCGAACAGTCGAGGTCGCTGCTGGGGCAGCTCACCGACCTGCACACCGTGTCCGGTGTCGTCGGGATGATCGCGGCGGCGGCTGCGATGGTCCTCGTCGGGCGGCGGGCCAGGCACGGGTTGTCCGGGCGAGGGTTGTGGTGGTTCGGCGTGGCCTGCGGCGCGGCGGTGCTGCTGCTCGGGAGCGCGCTCAGCGCGTCGGCCCTGTTCGACGGCCCCGGCGTCGGCACCCTGGAGCGGGCCCAGCTGCTGATCGTTGCCAGTTGGCTCGGGGCGGTGTCCGCGATGTTGATCCGAGGCTCAGGCGCGCTGAGGTCTTCCCCGCAGGTCACGGCCGGGCGCCGGGCCGGGGCGCGGCGGCCCTTCGTGGTCAGCCGTCGGCTCGAGCCCGGGAAGTCGGGCTCTGGTGTCGAGTGGCGGGGGTTCCGGGGGTCGAGGAACGGAGCGCTCCCGGGTTCGAGTCCTCGCAGTAGACCGACCGTGCATGGGCGGTCCTCGGAGGCGGCCAGGTCGCTCGGCCCGCGGAATGCTCCTCGAATCCGGCCGGACTGATGACTTCGAACAGGGGTCGCCGATCCGGGGGTGGTTCGCGAACAACGTGAGGGGTCGATCTCGTCGGCCGGCAGGCTCGGTGTCAGCCCTCGCTCGCCGCGAGTCGGGAACGGACCTCGTCGAGGCGCCGGGCCAGCGCGTCCTCGTCGATCAGCCCTCGTCCGACCATCGAGTGCGCCAGCGCGACCAGCTGGCTCTCCGGGTACGGGAGCATGCCGTACACCTCCTTGGAGAGCAGGTCCTCGTCGTCACGACGGGTGAGCGGCGGCAGCACCGACCCTTCGTCGTCGAGCGCGTCGCACATCCCGTCGAGGCTGGACTTCCACGGTGGCTGGGGGTTGGTGACGCCGTACTCCGCCGCCACCCGTGTCCACACCTGTCCCCGCGCGACGAGCCGCTGCAGCGTCGGCACGGTGACGCGTGCGATGTCCCGGTCGGTCGTCATGTCTCATTCCCCCTGCTAGTAACCCGGCGCCGGCCGGATCGCGGGATGCACCGGGCGGGCGGCGTTCGTCGTGACGCCGACCTTGGGCAGGGCGACGCCGATCAGGCAGTCCCGCGTCACGATCTCCGCGAGCTGGTCCTCGGTCCAGCCGTCGGTTCCGTCCGGCCGGACGGGGAGCACCATGAACCGGTGCTTCGAGTTGGAGTCCTCGACCCGGATCTCGACGTCCTCGGGCAGGTAGAGGCCGAACTCCGCAAGGACCTGGCGCGGCCAGCGCACGATGCGGCGGCGGTAGTTCGGCGTCCGGTACCACTCCGGTGACATCCCGAGCAGCGGTCGGGGGTAGCAGGAACACAGGGTGCACACGATCACGTGGTGCAGGGTCGGGGTGTCCTCGAGTACCTCGAGTGCGGTGAAGTCGCTGGGGGTCCCGAACCCGGTCGGCTCCAGCCAGTCGACGCCCACCTCGCGGCACGCCGCGATGGGGTCGTCGAGGGCCAGCTGCCGGAACGCGGGATCGAGCCAGGCCTTGGCGACGAACCGGGACCCGGCCGCCGGTTGCAGCTGCTCGACGTGCTCGGTGTAGCGCCGATGGTCCTCGGCAGTGAACAACCCCTTCTCGATCGCGAGCTCGCGCAACGCGATCTCCAGCACCTCGAAGTCGGTGATCTTCTCGACCATCGGTGCCCCGTGGCCGTGACCCTCGGCCACCTCGTCCGCCTCTGTCATGTCCGCACCCCCTCGTCGCGCCGCGGCCGACCGTTCCGGTCTAGCCGACCGGCTCCAGCCACCGTTCGGAGATCTCCGCCTGCAGGGTGTCGTGCGCCGGGCCGGTGTAGCCCTCCCAGAGGTCGGCCATCGTGAACCGCACGATGTAGAACCACTCGGGCGGCTGGTCGTCGCGGTCGAACGCCTCGTCCTCCGGCGCCGGGCTCTCGTAGGACGCCTTGACCACCGTCCCGGTCGCGCCCCGCAGGTACTCCTGGGTGCGCGTGTAGAAGATCGTGGGCAGGTCACGGACCAGGACCCGGTCGCCCGCCTCGAAACCCGCGGGCCCGGCCATGCCCGCGAAGCACTGCGGATCCCCCTTGCCGAGCGCCGCGGTGTGGTGGCGGTTGCGAGGGACAGCCTCGGCGTCGCCGACCGAGCGCGGGGAGGCCGTGATCGCACCGCCGCCGTCGGCGTAGCGCCTACCGACCTCGTCGACCCGCTCGATCAGCTCGCCCAGGGTGATGTGGCGCTTGTCGACCAGGCAACGGGCGACCGCCCACAGCCACCGGGCGTAGTACGGAAGCCCGAGGTAGCTCGTCCTCCCGATGTCGACGTTGCCGAGCCTGCGGCGTTCCTCGGAGGTCCAGACGCCCCTCCAGCCGAGGACCTCACACGTCACGAACGTGTTGAGCTCCCACTCCTCCTCCTGCTTGTCCTCGAAGAGGGCGGGTGCGTCCGGTTCGCCTCCGACGTCGTGCGGCGTCTTCATGTAGGCCCGGAACTGCTCGTGGTCCACCTCGTCGGGATAGGCCCAGTCCTGGAGCCGGTGGAACGCCACACGCAGCTGGCTGGAACGATCACCCATGGCAGAGTTGGCCACGGCTCCCCCTGGCGAGACGGCCCGCGTTCCCGACGTCCGGACCGTATACCGCTCTCTGCGCCATGCAGCCCAGCGAGCTGCGCTGTTCACCTGATCGTGTCGGCGTGTTCCGGTAGCACGTGACCGAGCTGTCCCGGGAGCGAGGTGAGTACCGTCCTGCCGGTCTGCTCACACCGGGTTCGCCTCAGAGGCTGACCGGCGTGAGGTCCTCCCCCACCCATCGCGCGATCCCGACGGTGCGCGCGTCCGTCCCCGGCTGCCCCATGACCTGCAGTCCGAACGGCATACCGCCGACGGCCATGAGCGGGACGTTGACCGCCGGTGCGCCCAGCAGCGAGCTGGGGAAGTTGAAACCCGGGTCACCGGTCGGCCACCGGACCGGGGGCTCCCCCGGCACGTCACCGGTCCAGATCGGGGCCGGGCCGCTGGAGGTGGGGAGCACGACGGCGTCCACCCGGGTCGCCAGTGCGGCGTAGGCGGCCGTGAGCACGGCGCGGCCGCGGAGAGCCTCCTCGTAACCTTCGGGACCGAGGCGCGCGGCGGTGTCGAAGAAGAACCGCTTGACCCGGTCGCCGAAGTCGTCCGGCCGGGCCTCGGCGAGGTCCCGGAAGGCCCACGCGTGCTCCCAGGCGAGGATCCCGCTGCCGATCTCGGTCGCTCCGACGAGGGCGCGCTCGACGCGCTCGACGACGGCGTCCTCGGTCCGCCGCAGCACCCGCACCCCCGCGGCCTCGACCTGGGCGACGACCTGCTCGAACGCGCCCCGGCTCATCGGGTCCAGGCGCTCCCAGGCGTCGGTCTCGATCACCGCGATCGTGCTCGGCACGCGCGCGGCGGGGAGAGTGGCCGGGCCGTGGAGAGCGGGACGGCCGGGATCGCCCCCCGCGCGGGAGGCGACGGCCATGGCGACCGACCACATGTCCTCGGCGGAGCCGGCGTGCACGCCGTGCGTGGTGGTGCTTGCGGTCTGCCGCTCACCGCGGTTGATCGCACCCTGCGAGGGCTTGAGACCCCACACCCCGTTGAAGCTCGCAGGCCGCATCAGCGAGCCGCCCGTCTGGGTCGCGATCGTCGCCGGGACCATCCGTGCGCCGACGGCGGCCCCGGACCCGGACGACGACCCGCCGGGGGTGCGCCGGGGGTCGAAGGGGTTGGTCGTGGGGCTCGGCTCGGGACCACCGAGCTCCGTGGTCACGGTCTTGCCCAGGACGACGGCCCCCGCCTGACGCAACGCCCACACCGCGGCGTTGTCCCGCTTCGGGAAGTTTCCCGCGAAGGCAGCGCAGCCCATCTGCGTGGGCATGTCCTTCGTCTCCAGGAGGTCCTTGATGCCGATCGGCATTCCGTCGACCGGCGAGAGCGGCTCGCCGCGACGCCAGCGTGCGGTGCTGGCGTCGGCCTGCGTCCGGGCCCCCTCCTCGTTGAGCACCACCCAGGCCCGGACGACCGGGTCGCGGTCCTCGATCGTCGCCAGGCAGCGCTCGAGGTAGTCGCGCGGTGAGTCGGTGCCGTCGCGGAAGGCCGCGGTCGCGGTGTGAAAACGCAGGGGCTCGAAGGTGTTCGGGTCGTAGGTCACGTGTCCTCTCCTCGCTCTGCCCACGTGAACGGGCCCGGGGCAGTCAGCCGGCGCCGGAGCGCGGGATCCTCCGCGGCGTCCGCGACGGTCCACGCGAGAGCGAGCCCGCCGTCGTGGATCGCCCGCGCGCCCTCGGGCCCCGAGGCGGCCCGGGCGAACGCGGCGGTGTGGTTGCCGTCCTCGGGTGGCGAGTCGAAGGACAGGACGGGATGGATGCTGGGCATGCGGACGGACACCTCGGCCATGTCCGTGGACCCGATCGCCTTGTCGGCGTAGTCCGGGAAGGTCCGGCCGAGCGCCTCGGCGTTCGCCTGGAACAGCCCGGCCAGCTCGCGGTCGTGCCGGAACCCGTGCGCGGACGCCAGCTCGACGATCTCCACCTCGACGCCCGCGGCGAGCGCTCCCGCCTCGAAGCAGGCCCGCACCCGCGGCCAGAGCAGGTCGACCTCGTCCAGGGTGTCCGCCCGGACCATGCACTCGACGACCGCCGCGCCCGCAATGACGTTGACGGCGCTGCCCGCCTCCTTGACCCAGGTGTGGACGCGGTCCGCGTCACGCTTCTGCTGGCGCAGCAGGCCGATCCCGACCTGGGCGACGGTCACGGCGTCGGCCGCGTTGAGCGCCTCGAACGGGCGGGACGCGTGTGCGGTGCGTCCGCGGTAGGAGATCGACCAGTGCCGGACCGCGCGGATGGTCGGGGTGGCCATGTCCTTCAGCGTCGGGTGGGTCATCAGGGCGGCGTGCAGGCCGTCGAAGGCGCCCTCCCGCAGCATGATCGCCTTGCCCGCCAGCACCTCCTCGGCCGGTGTCCCCAGGAGGCGGATCGTCAGGTCCAGTTCCTCGGCGAGCGGGGACAGCGCGAGCGCGGCTCCGACCGAGCTCGCCGTGATGACGTTGTGCGCACATCCGTGGCCGATGCCGGGCAGCGCGTCGAGTTCGGCGCAGAGCCCGATCGCCAGCGAGCCGGTGCCTGCCGTCGCGGTGAACGCCGTATCGAGCCCCGCCACCTTCTCCTCGACGGTGAACCCGCCGTGCTCACGCAGCAGACCGACGACCGCGGCCGCCGTCCGGTGCTCCTCGAACGCCACCTCCGGCTCCGCCCCCATCCGCTGCGCGAGCGCCACGACCGCGGGCTCGTGCCGGGCGAACTCGGCCGCGATGCGGTCCTTCACCGCCGTCATCGCAGCACCTTCTCCGGCACCCGGTCCGGGGAGCGGGTCTCCGGAAGCGCCACCACCACGACGATCAGCGCGACGATCGCGAGTGCGGTGATGTACCCACCCGGGGCGAGCCTGCCGAACCACCCGGTGAGCAGTGCGCCGAGGATCGGGGCGGTCCCGCCGAAGATCGCGTAGGCCACGTTGTAGGCCAGCGCCGTGCTGGTCGCCCGGATCCGGGCGGTGACGAGCTCCACCGCGACCACGGTCGAGCCCACCGTGACCAGCGCCGCCGGGATCACCAGGAGCACTTGGGTGGCGAGCGTGGTCGCCAGGGTGCCCCCGCTCGCCAACAGATAGGCGGGCAGCGAGCCGATGACGGCGACCGCGACGCCTGCGACCAGTACCGGCTTGCGCCCGACCCGGTCGGCGATGATCCCGGCCGGGAGACAGAGCGCCGCGCACACGAGCAGCGCGACCCCGCCGGAGACGAGCACCGTGTCGGCGGGGACGCCTCCGGTCGTCGTCAGGTAGGTGGGGAGGTAGCCGAGCAGGTTGTGCACCACGACCGCGAGCAGGGCGAACATCGTGAACGACAGCAGGAACACCCGCCAGTTGCGGAAGGTGTCGCGGATCGGGCGGGCCGCGGTCCCCCCTGCCGACTCCAGCTCCCGGAAGGTCCGGGTCTCGTCCAGCTTCAGCCGCATGTACAGCCCGACCAGCGCCATCAGCCCTCCCGCGAGGAACGCGAGCCGCCAGCTCCAGTCCTCGTAGGCCGACTCGGAGATCAGTCGCAGCGCCAACAGCGCGAAGGAGGCCAGCGCGGAGCCGACGTAGGTTGCGCTGCCGACGGCACTGAGCCCCGTTCCGCGCTTGCCCGGCGTTGCCTGCTCCATCACGTAGGAGGCGGCGCTCGTGTACTCGGCCCCCATCGAGATCCCCTGGGCCAGCCGACAGACCAGCAGCATGATCGGCGCGAGGACGCCGACCGACTCGTAGGTGGGCAACACCGCGATCGCCGCGGTGGAGACGGCCATGATCAGCACTACGGTGGACAGCGCCGTGCGTCGACCCAGGCGGTCGCCGATGCTGCCGAAGATCGCGGCGCCGAGCGGGCGCACCACGAACGCGAGGCCGTAGACCGCGAGCGAGGACAGGATCGCGAGCGCGGGGTCGCCCGCCGGGAAGAAGTGCTTCGCGATGATCGTCGCCGAGGCGCCGTAGATGACGAAGTCGTAGGACTCGACGCCGTGGCCGACCATCGCGGCGGGCAGGACCCGGCTCCGCTTCACGGGCGCGGTCACCAGATCTTCTCCAGCACCCGCAGGACGTTCCCGCCGATCACTGCGGCGATCTCGTCGTCCGGGTAGCCCTCTCGGACCAGCCACCCGGTGATGTTGCGGAAGCACTCCCCGGGGTTCTCCAGCCCGGCGACCGACTCGACCGGCTCGAACTCCGGACCGGAGCGGATGGTGTCCTCGACGCCCCACTTCGCGCTCATCACGTGGTGCATGTCGAGGTGGTCGCCGAAGAAGGTGTCCGGCCCGAAGGCGACGTGCTCGATCCCGACCAGATCCACGCAGTACCGGAAGTGGTCCATGACGGACTCGATGCTGTGCGCACGGTGCTCGGTGCTCACGGTCGTGTACGGGGCGGCCTCGATCCCGATGACGCCGCCGGACTCCGCGCAGGCTCGGATCACCTCGTCCGGCTTCATCCGCGGGGTGTCCCACACCGCCCGCGCGCCGGCGTGGGTGATGAGGACCGGTCTCTCGCTCGCCTCGATCACGTCGAGGGCGGTCCGGTCCCCGGAGTGGGAGACGTCGATCGCCATGCCGAGCTGGTTCATCCGGCGGACGGCCCTGCGGCCGAGCCCGGTGAGCCCGCCATCGCCCTTCTCCCGCAGGCCGCTGCCGAGGGCGTTGGCGTCGCTGTAGGCGATGCCCATCTGGCGCACCCCCAGGCCGTAGAGCACGTCCAGGCGGTCGATCTCGTTCTCGATCAGTGCTCCGCCCTCGAGGCCCGCCACCACGGCGAGCCTGCCCTCCGCGTGCGCCCGCCGCAGATCGTCGACCGAATCGGCACGGAAGGCGTAGTCCTGATGGGCGAAGTCGCAGAACCGCATCCCGAGGTCGGTGATGACGTCGTCCCACTTCCAGCCGCTGCGGGACTCGCACGCCCCCCAACCCAGGTTGTCGAACACGGCGTCGAGCCCGGAGCGGGCGAGCCCCCCGTAGCCGTAGGCCAGGCGCGCCCCGCGGTTCCAGTCCAGCAGCTCGGTCCGGGCGTGGCGCGGCAACTTCACCGGGTGGTCGTGCAGGGACACCACCACGTTGCCGGCGAGCAGCCGCTCGGTGCGCGCCGACTCCTCGTCGGTCAGGCCGAGGTCGTACGCCGGGAGCCGGTCGACGTCCGGGGAGGGTTCGAACTCGTCGTAGTCCGTTCCGGCCTGCAGGTAGGAGAAGGACTGGTATCCGCTGTAGCGGGTGGTGGGCATCGCTGGTCTCGCCTCCGGAACTCCGGCAACTGTTCATCATTGCGGCACAGCGGTGCTACCTTGCGGCACAATTGCGCATCCCGTCAACCGCCCGGCCGTTACGGAGGCATCCTCATGAAGATCGTTCTGGTCGGCGACACCGTCCTCGCCCGACCACCGGCGGCCCGCCCGGACAGGCCCGCCCTGACCGGCGACGTCGTGATCGCGAACCTCGAGGCACCGCTCGTGGACCGCGACCACCCGACCGAGAAGGAGATGACGATCAGACTGCCCACCTCGGCCGCTCACCCGTTGCGCGCCATGGGCATCGACGTCGTCTCGCTCGCCACCAACCACGCTCTCGACCACGGCGTCGAGGGGCTGCTCAGCACCCTGGGCGCCCTCGATCGTGCCGGGATCCGGCACGCCGGGGGTGGCCGGACGCTGACCGATGCGGACGCCGGGGTGGTCGTCGAGGCAGCGGGCGGGCGGCTCGCCGTGCTCAGCTTCTGCGCGACGCTCCCACCGGGCGCCAACGCGACCGCGACCCGGCCGGGCATCGCCCCGCTGCGGGTCGACCAGAGCTTCGCCCTCGACGGCACCCTGCTCCACGAGCAGCCCGGGACCCCGCCGTTCGTCCGCAGCATCGCGCAGGAGCCGGACGTCCGGCGCGTCGAGCAGCGGGTGCGGGAGGCGCGAGCGGAGGCCGACCGGGTCGTGGTCTGCCTGCACTGGGGGGTGCCGTTCGCCTACCTCCCACCGAACCAGGGGCCGCTCGCGCAGTACCAGCAGGCACTCGGCCGGCGCCTGATCGACGCAGGCGCGGACGTCGTCGCGGGCACCCACCCGCACTGCCTGCACCCCGTGGAGCGATGGAACGACGGACTGATCCTCTACTCGCTCGGCAACTTCCTGTTCCACACGGGCGAGGTGCAGCAGCCGGACACCTTCTTCGGGCTGCCCTATCGGGCGTCGCGGCTGTTCGAGGGGAGGCCGTGGTTCGACAGCGCCGTGTTCGAGGTCAACCTGCCGGCGGGAGGGCAGCCCCGCCTACGGCTCGTACCGATCGTGCTCGACGCCCTGGGCGAGCCCCAGGTCGCCGGCACCGCGGACGCCCGCCGGATCCGCACCCTCGTCGAGGAGTGCTCGCGCGAGATCGACCCGGGTGTACGGGTCAACGACGCGGGGCTCGTCGACTTCGGAGCGGCCACCCGGATGTCACCTGCGGCGGTTGACGCCCCGGACCCCGCACCCTAACGTGCCGTCATCCGGTACGTCGTGCACTTCTGCGACACAGATGATGGGGTGGCCATGACCAGCATCGACGAGTCCGTCCGCACGGTGTCCCGCGCCGAGGACACGACCATCAGCTACACCGTCGACGGCCCGGTGGGCGGGTCCACCTGGGTGTACATCCACGGCTGGGGCTGCCGGCGGACGGACTTCGCGCCCGCCGCCGCGTACCTGCCCGCCACCGACCGGGTCATCTCCGTGGACCTCGCCGGGCACGGCGACTCCACGAGCGCACGCACCGACTGGACGATGGCGGAGTTCGCCCGAGACGTCGCGGCAGTGCTCGACGCCGAGTCGGTCGCCCGGTGCGTCGTCGTCGGACACTCGATGGGCGGCGCCGTGGCGCTCGAGCTGGCACGGCTGCGCCCCGACACGGTCACCCAGGTCGTCGGCCTGGACTCGTTCCACTACCTGGGCCTCTATCCCGCGATCGAGGACACTGCGGCGCGGGGGTTGCTGCAGGCCTTCGAGGACGACTTCTCGGCAGGAGTGCGCAGCCTGGTCGTCATGGGCTCGGTGCCCGACACCGATCCGGCGTTCGGTGAGACGGTCTTCGCGAAGATGTCGAGCGTCGCACCCGCCGTCGGTGTCGGCGCTCTCGCGGAGATGCTGCGGTGGGACATGGACGAGGCGCTGGCCGCCGTCCCCCATCCCGTCTCGACCCTCGCGGTTCGCGGGCTGCTCGACCCCGCCGCGCCCGAGCGGTACGGCGACCGGATCGACTTCGTCGTCCACGAGCTGGGCAGCCACCACTTCCTCCTCGAGCAGCCCGCCGAGACCGCGAAGCTCCTCCTGGCCGCGAGGACGACTGCATGACGGTGTGGACGCGGCTGCGGCTGAGGGACGTGACGCTGCCCAACAGGGTGTGGCTCTCCCCGATGTGTCAGTACTCCGCGGACGCAGGCGGCACCCCGACCGATTGGCACCTCGCGCACTACGGCGCACGGGCCGCGGGCGGTCTCGGCCTGGTGATGGTCGAGTGCACGGCCGTCGCGCCGGACATGCGCACCACCGCCCGTGACCTCGGCCTGTGGAGCGAGCGGCAACTCGCCGGGCACCGCAGGCTCGTCGAGGTGATCGAGACGGGCGGATCGGTGCCCGCGGTCCAGCTCGGCGCCGCCGGTCGGAAGAGCTCGCACGGCGTGCCGTGGGACAACGCCGGCACGCGCAGCGCGATCGCACCGGAGGACGGCGGGTGGCAGCCCCTGGCCCCCTCCGCGGCACCCTTCGCCGGGCTCGCCGTCCCCCGCGAGATGACGTCCGCGGACGGGACGAGAGTGCTCGAGGACCTGGAGCGAGCGGCGCGGAACGCCCATCACGCCGGGTACCGACTGCTGGAACTGCACGGCGCCAACGGCTACCTGTTCCACGAGTTCCTGTCGCCGCTGGCCAACCGCCGCACCGACGACTGGGGCGGAGACCTGCAGGCCCGCATGCGGTTCCCGCTCGAGATGGTGCGCGCCCTGCGTTCCGGGTGGCCGGAGGGCAAGCCACTCGTCGTCCGGCTACCCGCCGAGGACCTGCTCGCGGGCGGGCTCACCACCGCGGACATGACCGTCGTCGCCGCCGCACTGGGGTCGAACGGCGTCGACATGATCGACCTGTCCTCCGGGGCTCTGGTCCCCGAGGCCGGGCGCCTCACCGAGCCGTTGCACAACGCCCGGTACGGCCCGCTGTTCCGCACGGCCGGAGTGTCCGTCGCCGCGTCCGGGGCGGTCTGCGAGACCCGCCACCTCGACGAGGCGGTCCCCGAGCTCGTGGACGCCGTGCTGGTCGGGCGCGCACTGCTGCGCGACCCCTACTGGGCACTGCGGACCCGAGGCACCGAGTCCTGGCCCCGGCAGTACCACCGGGCCTTCTGACGCGTCAGGCCGAGGAGATCAGCTCGCTGATCTCCTCGGCCGCCGCCACGGTCAGCCGGGCCAGGCGTTCCTCGTCCGAGGGCGCGAACCGCATCTCCGGGATCGCCAGCGTCAGACCGGCGAAGGGGCGCCCCGCCGCGTTGCGCACCGCCGCGCCGAGGGAGGTCACGTGCGGCCGGAACCACGAGGACCCGTTGAGCGCGTAACCCCGCTCGGCCGTCCGGGCGATCTCCGCGCGCAGTTCTCGGGCGGTCGGGACCGGCTCGGGGAAGTTGTCGACCGGATGCCGCAGCACCTCCTCGACCTCCTCCGGGGCCAGTCCCGCGAGGATCGCCAGGCCCGTCGACGAGGCCCGCAGCGGCACCCGGCTGCCGACCTCGATGAACACCCGGACCGCGTGGGTGCTGTCCTCCCGCGCGATGACCACGATGTCGTCACCGTCCCGCAGCGAGAAGTGCACGGTCTCGTCCGTCTCCGCCGCCAGCCGCTTGACGACCGGTCGGGCGAGGTCGCGCAGATCCTGCTCACCGGTCCCGCGCAGGCCGATGGTGAGTGCCTTCATCGTCACGCCCCACCGCGTGCGCTCGGGGTCGACGATCCGCAGCCAGCCAGCCTGCTGGAGGGTCACCAGACAGCGCTGGACCGAGCTCTTCGGCATGGCCGTGACCCGGGCGAGCTCGGACACACCGATGGGCTGACGTGCGGCGACCTCCTCCAGGACCCGAAGAGTGCTCAATGCACTGCTCAACGGCCGCACACTGCCGGCCGGCTTCTCCGTCGCCGTCACATCCGCGCCTTCGTCGTGCCTGGTCGGGGCTGGAGCGTAACACTCCGGCACAGCCGTCTCGCATCTAGGAACGACAGAAGTGTTCCGCTATCGTGCACAGCGTACCGCTGGAAGGAACAGTGGAGGAGTCCTGCAGGCTGCCGGATCTCGGGTTCGGCGGGCCGGGCGAGGTCGCCGCGCTCGACGCGGGAGCCAGCGGGATCGCCGTCGGGGACCGGGTCGTCGTCGATCCGATGCGGACCTGCGAAGAGTGCGAGGACTGCCGGCTCGGCCGGGACAGCGCCTGCGCGCGCCTGCGGTTCGTCGGCGAGCACTTCGACGGGACCTTCGCCGAGTACATCGCCGTCCCGGTCCACGGCCTCGTCCCGGCCCCGGCCGAGCTGGACGACCGACAGCTGGCTGCGGCGCTTGCTGTTGGGCACGACAGGCATCGTCGGAGTCAGTTGGAGGCCATGAGGGAGGCCACGACGGTCAGCTCAGTGGGGGGTCGTCCGCCAGGTAGATGGCGCGCATCCACACCGTCGTCGCCGACTCGACGAGGTCGTCGACGGCCAACGCGTCGGGCGCGTCGATCAGGGTGAGGAAGAGCATGCGCTCGCCGTGCCAGATCAAGTTGCGGGCGAGCTGGTCGGCGGCGGGCCCGTCGGGAGCGATACCGCGTCGCCGCTCGCGCTCGATCGCCCGGGTCATCCGTTCGACGGGCTCGTGGATGAGGTCGTGCCACAGGCTGCGGGCCTCGTCGACGGAGTTCCAGAGGTCCGCGCCCTCGCGCATGACCGCGCCGTGCTCGAGCCAGAAGTCGACGACGGCCCGGATCGTGGCCGTCATCGACTCGCGCGGGCGGGCGGACTCCGGTCGCTGGAACCAGGAGTCCTCGGTGTCGTAGAAGACCAAGAGCCGGTCCCGCACCCGCGCGAGCAGCGCGGAATACGCCTCGTGCTTGGACTTGAAGTAGAAGTAGAAGCGCGTGCGGGTGATCCCGGCTTCCTCGGCGATCTGCTCCACACCGAGGTCCCGCAGGGGCGTCTCCACCAGAAGCCGCTCGAGCGCGTCCAGGATCAGGGCGTCCCGACGCCGAGTAGCGCGGGTCGTGGGCTTCCGCTCGCGCTGCTCACTGCTCCTCGGCGCGGCCGTCGGACCTGTCATCGCGGTGGACTTTACCGCCGCCCGATGTGCCGGACCCGCGGTGCGCGCGGGTCCGGCACCGGTCACAGCGTCGTGGCTCCGTCCGGCAGCGCGAACTGGACCCGCTCCAGCGACGAGCAGAGGTGGGCGAAGACCTCCCGCCGGATCCGGTTGTGCTCGGGGTCCTCGTCGTACCGGCGGTAGGCCGCCTCGTCGGCGAGGTCGACGGTGATCACGAAGTCCGCGTTGCCCTCGCGCAGCCCGAGATCGCGGCCGGCCCGGAGCTCGAACTCGACGCCCGGCACCCGCAGGTCACGCAGCTCCTGCAGGCCCGCCTCGAGCTCGACCGCTTCCACTCCCTCCCGGACCCGGCCGAGGACCACGTTGCGGATCACCGGCGTTCCCACTCCCGCGGGCGCACCGGCACCTCGAGCAGGGAGGCCGCCCGCCGGTCCTCCAGCGTGCGCCTGCCGGCGTCGGTCATCAGCTCCGGCGTCCACATCGTGACGGTGTCGACCTCGACCCGGACGTTCTCGACGCCGTCGACCTCGGCCACGCGCGCCTCGATCCCGTCCGCGATGGAGCTCATGAGGATGCACGACGGTGCCGTGGGGCTGACCGTGACGACGACGGTTCCGTCGTCCTCGACATGCCAGTCCCGGACCAGTCCCATGTCCCGCACGCTCATCGGCGCGCGCGCCGCGATGCTGCAGGGATCGTCGACCTTGCCGAGCGCGGCCTCGATCGCCGCCGGTGTCGCGCTCATCGCCGGTACCCCGCCGGGTCCGACGCGAACTCCTTCTTCCAGGCGGCGTAGGGCTCCGGGCGGGGCTCGGTGCGCCGTGCGAGGGAGAACTGGTCGTCGGCGATCTTCGCCTTCATCGCCTCGACGTCCAGGTCGAGGATGCGCGCGTAGTTCAGGCCGAGGATCTTCGCCTTGTCCTCGCGGGACAGCGGTTCGATCCCGACGCCGTTGAGTGTCTGCTCGGAGAACTGGAAGTCGACGAAGGCATCCAGGAACGGCTGGGTGTGGGCGAACATCGCCCCGTCAGAGAAGATGATCTTGTCTGGCCCGCCCCACAGGAGGAAGTCCGCCATGATCTCCTCGAACATCTTCGGCGCCTTGAGCAGCAGCAGGCTGGTGACCTCGAGGTTGGCGTAGACGTTGGGGTAGCGGCCCAGCGCGAGGGAGGTCTCGCGGGTGAAGGCCAGCCCGGCGTGGATGATCTCGAAGCTCACCTCCGGGAAGCGCCCGGCGGCCCCGTCGACGTCGTCGATCCTGTAGGGGTTCATCGGCACCGGCCCGAGCGGGGCGGCCTTGTGGATGGCGACGGTCCTCAGGCCGTGCTCGATGGCCCGTTCGATGATCGGGAAGGCGAGGTCCGGGTCGTCGAGCCGCCACGAGCGGTCCGGCTCGACCTGGGCCGGGTACATCTTCAGCCCGACGGCCTGTGGCAGCTCGGCCATCTGCTCGTCGAGCTCTCGCAGGCAGGTCTCGAGCCCTGCCGTCGGGTCCACACCGACGTAGGCGAGGAAACGGTCCCCGTACTTGGTGGCGGCCTCGACGGTCTTCTCCCGTGCCGCCAGGCCGTCGCCGAAGTAGGAGTCGAGGCGGAGGGTGTGGGTGGCGGCGACGTCGACGTCCGCCTCCACGAAGAGCGCCTGGGCGAGCGCGTCGACGGTCCAGTCCGAGGTGAACTCCTCGAGCGTCATCCGGGCGTGGGGCGGCGACCAGGCGTTGTGGAGCCCCCAGAGCATGTCGCACAACAGCTGACCGGGTTTGTTGCGGATGTTCGCCGGTTCGAGGTTGTAGGCATGCGACACGGCATTGATCACGAAGTAGTCGTCGATCATCGTTGACCTCCTGTGGTGGGTGGTGCGAATCAGAGCTGCTCAGATCCGTCGGTCGGAAGTGGTCCAGTACTCGTCACGCAGGGCCCGCTTGAGGACCTTGCCGACTCCCGAGCGCGGGAGTGCGCGGACGATGACGCGCTTCGGCGCCTTGACCGAGCCGAGGTGCGCCTTGCAGGCGGCGATCAGTTCGTGCGCGTCGATCTCCTGGTCGACCCGGGGCTCGATGACCGCTGTCACGGCTTCACCCCATTTCGGGTCGGGGAGTCCGATGACCGCGCAGTCGGCGACGCCCGGGAAGGTGTGCAGGAATGCCTCGACCTCGGACGGGAAGACGTTGAAACCGCCCGTGATGATCATGTCTTTCTTGCGGTCGACGATGTAGACGAAGCCGTCCTCGTCGCGCAGCCCTACGTCGCCCGTCCCGTACCAACCGCCGGGCCTGCGTGTCTGGGCGGTCGCGTCCGGGTCCCGCCAGTAGCCGTCGAAGACCAGGTCGGACCGCATGACGATCTCGCCGCTCTCGCCCGGACCGAGCAGGTTCCCGTCGTCGTCCATGATCTCGACCCGGGCGAGCGCCGAGGGTCGGCCGCAGGACGCCAGCCGGCGACGGAGGGCCGGGTCCGCCGCCGCGCGCGCGATCTCCATGGTCTCGTGGACGGTGCAGATCAGCGGCGCCTCGGCCTGGCCGAAGGTCTGGGCCATCACCGGGCCGAACACCTCGACCGCCTCGGCGAGCCGATCCGCGGCCAGCGGGGCGCCCGCGACGAGGAACTGGCGGAGCGAGGAGTAGTCGTATCCGCGGACCTCCGGGTCGGCCAGCAGCTTGTAGAGGGCGGTCGGGGGGAGGAAGATCGCGGAGATCCGGTTGCGCTCGATCGACTCGAGCACCTGGTCGGGCACCACCCCGTCGTGCACGACCACCCGTCCGCCCTGCGCGAGGGTCGGAAAGCAGACCAGGCCGGCGGCGTGGGTCATCGGGGTGGCGCAGAGGTAGCGGGGCGGTTCCGGCTCGCACAGGTGGATCTGGAACCCCAGGCACATCAGGTGGATCTGGCGGTGGGTGATCGGGACCGCCTTCGACCGCCCCGTGGTCCCACCGGTCGGGAGGAGCATCGCGACACCGCCGGCCTCGAACGGCCGGTCCGGCACGCGGGTACCTACCGGTGCCAGCCACTCCTCGGCGTCGAAGGACAGGCAGGGTTCGAGGGCGTCGACCAGTTTCTCCAGCTCGGCGCCCCGGTCGGCCAGTTCGGGATGATGGAGGATTCGTCGGCACCCGACCGTCGTCAGGAAGTCGGCCTGGTCCGCCGAACCGGAGGCGACGTTGATGGCGGTCCAGATCGCCCCGGCACGGAGGATCCCGACGATGCTCGCCAGGGCGAGGGGATGATTACGGCTCAGGACGCCGATCCGGTCCCCCGGCCGGACCCCGTCCCGGAGCAGCGCGCCCGCGATCCGGTGGGTCAGAGCGCGGAACTCCTCGTGAGTGAGGACCGTGGTGCCGTCGGGCGCGACGAGGCACGGAGCGGTGGGCGCCGCACGGGCGCCGCGGTCGATGTAGTCGACGAGCAGCATGGGACGACCTCGGTGTCATCGTGGAGGGGTGATGCGCAGGGGTCAGGAGAGGAGGGTGCGGAGCAGGTCGCAGGCGTCGTCGATCACGCGGGCACCCGCCGGGATCTTCTTGGGCACCAGGGGTGCGTGGTGGATGATTCCGGGGATGCACACGTCCTCGGCCGTGCCACCGGCAGCGCGGATCCGCTCGGCGAAGGCGTGGCCCTCATCGCGCAGCGGGTCGAACTCGGCGGTGACGACGACCGTGGGCGGGAACCCGCTCAGGTCGGTGGTGCGGAAGGGGAAGACGAGCGGGTCGTCGTCCTTCGCGTCGGGGGCGTACTGGGCGAACATCCAGTCCATCTGCTCGCCGGTGAGCATGTAGTCCTTGTCCAGGCTGTGCCGGGATTCGGTACCCGAGTCCCGATCCAGGACGGGGAGCATCAGGACGACGGCGCTCAGGCCGCGCCGGTGCAGTGCGGTCGCGGCCGCGAGACACCCCCCGCTGGACTCTCCCGCGAGGACCACCTTCCCGGAACCGGACAGCTCCTCGAGAACGGCGGCGATCTCATCGAGCTGGCGCGGGTAGGTAGCCTCGGGCGCCAGGGAGAAGTCGACGGCCACGACCGTGCAGCCGGAGCGGTTGGCGAAACGCCGACACAGAGTTTCGTGGGTGTGCAGCCCACATCGGGTGAACGAGCCGCCGTGCACGTAGACCACGGTGGCCAGGGGCTCGACGGACGGCGCGTAGGTCCGCACCGGGACGCCGGCGACGACCCCGTCCTCGACGGCACGGACCTCCTCCCGCTCGAACCCGAGCGGGATCAGGGCCTCGACGCCCTCCCGCATCTCGGCGACCGACGTCTCCGAGAGGGGCTTGGCGGGCTTGCTCGTGGCGTTCTCGATGAAGGCTGCTGCGGCTTGATCGAGCGGCATGCGCAGAACAATACACGACGTCGTGTCTTGTTCAAGCCGGTCGGCGAGCCGAGACCCGAAGGCCGGTGCAGAAGGAGCTGCGGGAGCCATGGCGAGATCAAGGCCTGACTACGGCGTACAGGCCACAGAGGAGCCCGACCCAACGACCGACAGAACGGCAACCACGGCGGACTACTTCCACCGCTTCAGCGTCGAGCACCCCGACCCAACCTCGGAGCGGAGCACCTCATGCCGAACATGCCCTACCCGAGCTACGCACGACGGAAGGCCACGATCCACGTCAGCAGGACCACGAAAGGTCTCTGTGCGAAAATGGAGCCGCCTTGGGGAGTCGAACCCCAGACCTACGCATTACGAGTGCGTCGCTCTAACCGACTGAGCTAAGGCGGCGTGGTGCGACGTCAGTCTACCTACCGCCCCCAGACCGGCGACCGGACCCCCACCTGGTCGCCCGGTCGGGTCGTCTTCGCAGCTCAGGTGTGTGGGCCGGCCCCACCTCGCCAGGCTCCGATCACGACGCGGCCGGCACGGACGTGCGGATCCGGGACGTGCTGGTCGCGAGGGGCTGATCACCGCTGGGCAGCGGGACTGGACGGTCGAGGGTGGCCGCCCGCAACGGGGCGCGGATCGGGGTGGTGCTGGCCGCCGCGGGGGTGCCGAAGCGGATCGAGCTGTACCGGCCGGGCCGGGGATGGTTCCCGTCCGGCGGGATCCGGAGGCACGGCACGGCGCCGACACCGTCCTGGTGGCCACGGGTGAGCGGCGCCCGAGAACCGGCGCCGGCGGATCGAGGAGAAGCGCGGAGCGCCGGTGATCCTCGCCGTCACCACGGACGGGGACATCGTCCAGGCGCTGCATCCCGGCTGCGCACGCCGCGTTCCTGACGCAGGCCGGTCAGGTTCCGGGCGAGGCGCCGACCTCGACGGGCTGAAGTTCGCCTACCCACCAGCCCGGTGCGCCGCCGGATCGCACCGTGATCCGGGCGCCTGCCCTCAGCGGGTCCCGGCGGGGAGGTCGACGAACGCGGCCGTGTCGTAGTAGGTCCGCAGGCTGGTGATCTTCCCGTCGCCGAAGGTGACGAAGGTCGAGCCCTCGTAGCGGAAGTCGTGGCCGTTCGGGCGGGTGCCGGTGCTCTGCCACTCCAGCGCGGCCTCGTCGTCGCTCTCGACGACGTTGGTGAACTGGGTCCGGACCTCGTCGAACTGGGCGCGGTACTGCTCCCAGAACTCGCGGGCCCCACCGCGACGCGTGCCCTCGCCGTCGAGCCGGAAGAGCTCGGCGTCGTCCGTGAAGAGAGCGGCCAGGTCGCCGACGTCGTTCTCCTGCTCGGACTTGCGCAGGGCCGCGACGAACTGCCGGGTCAGGTCGTGGCGGATGTGGTTGTCCTCCATGTCCCCCGGCTACCCGCGGCAACGGGCGGCAATCGGGCTCGGGCCGTCCGCGTCGGGTCCGGCCCGACGGCGACCGTCACCGGCGGCCGGCGCACCTCGGGTCAGCCCTGCTGGAGCGCGGTCATCATCGCCTCGACGGCGATCCGCGGCTTGACGTTCAGCTCGAGGGCCTCCCGGCAGGCGAGCACGGCCTCCAGCCGGCGCAGCGTGGACTCCGGGCTCCACTCGCGTGCGGCCTGGCGGATGTCCGACTCCCGGTCCGGGTTGCCGAGCGCCACGGTCGCCGCGGCGCCGGCGACCAGCACGTCCCGGTAGAAGCCGGCCAGGTCGATGAGCGCGCGGTCCAGCGCGTCGCGCTGGGTGCGGGTGTTGCGGGACTTCTGCCGGCGCTCCAGCTCGCGCTCCGCGGCCTTGGCCCCGCGCGCGGCCGCCGCGACGCCCTTGCCGGTGCCGCCGGCGCCCATCGCGACCGCGAGCTCCTCGCGCTCGGCCGCGTCCCGGGCCCCGCTGACGTCGGCCGCCTCGGCCTCGGCGAACCGGACGAGGTCGTCCGCGAAGGCGAACGCGTCCCCCAGGTGCCGCAGCCGCAGCGGGACGCCGAGCACCCGCTCCCGCCGCTCCCGCGCCTCCGCGTCCCGCGCGAGCCGCCGCGCCCGGCCGACGTGCCCGCCGGAGACCGACGCCGCCCACCGCGCCTGCTCGGGCTCGATGCCGTCCCGTTCCACGAGCACCTCGGCGATCGCCTCCGGCGCCGGGGTCCGCAGCGCGACGACGCGGCACCGGGAACGGATGGTGACCGGCACGTCGTCGGGATGGTCCGACGGCGCGCACAGCAGGAACACGGTCTGGTCCGCGGGCTCCTCCACCGCCTTGAGCAGCGCGTTCGCCGCGCCCTCGGTGAGCCGGTCCGCATCCGTGATGATCAGGATCTGCCAGGCGCCGGTGGACGGGCGGCGGGCGGCGAGCTGGACGAGGTTGCGCATCTCCGCGACCGAGATGGACAGCCCCTCCGGGACGACCTCGCGGACATCGGCATGGGTCCTGGCGAGCACGGTGTGGCAGGCCTGGCACTCGCCGCACCCTCCCCCGGGGCACTGCAGGGCGGCGGCGAAGGCGCGCGCCGCGTTGGAGCGGCCGGACCCGGGCGGGCCGGTGAACAGCCAGGCGTGGGTCATCGCCGAGGGCGTGGACGCGGCGGTGCTCAGCTCCGCGACGGCGGCGGGCTGTCCGACGACCTCCCGCCAGACACCCGCGCTCACGGCTCGACCGCGGGCCGGGGGACGTCGGCGGGCTGCTCGGGGGCCTCCGGCAGCGAGGGCACGACGCCGGCCAGGATGCGCGCGGCGACCTCCTCCGGCTCGCCCTCGGCGTCGACCACCACGTACCGGTGCGGCTCGGCCGCGACCAGCCCGGCCAGCAGCCGTTGCACGCGGACGTGCTCCTCGCCGGCGACCCCGCCGGACTCGCTGGTGCCCTCGCGGTCGAGCAGGACGGTGACGTCCGGCCGCAGTCGGCCGGTGGCCCAGGCGGCGAGGCGCTCCAGCTCGCCGCGCTCGAGCTCGGCGTCCATCCGGTCCGCGGCGACGCCGAACTGGGCGATCGGGCTGGCCATGAACCGGTCCATGACGACGACGGCGCCCTCGTCCAGCGCCGGCCGGATCACCCGTTCGACCAGGTCGGCGCGGATCGCGGCCGCGGCGAGGGCCTTCGCCCGGGCCCCGGACAGGTGGGCCTCGCGGGTGGCCGCGGCCCAACGCAGCGCGTCGCGCTCCCCGTCGTCCGGCTCCACGACGACGTGCCCGCGCTCGCGCAGGGCCCGGGCCAGGCGTTCGGCCTGGTCGGCGGCTTCCTCGGGGGTGGCGCCCTCGACCGCGACGAGGGTGCCGGAACCGCGGCGGACCTCGCCCTGGCGCAGCGCCGAGACGAGATCGCCCAGCAGCGGCTCGAGGCGGCGCTCGTCCATCTGCCGGTAGGCCAGGGTGCCGACGACGGCGGCGACGAGACCGCCGCCGGCCAGCACGAACCGCGTGCCGTCGACCGTGAAGTGCCAGCCGAACAGATCGACCGCCCGGGTGCTGACCAGCCCCACCAGGACCGGGACGAGCGACATCGAGCCGAGCAGCACCAGCCGGACCAGGGACTGGACGAACGCGACGATCCGGCCGCGGATGTCGTCCGCCACCTGGGAGCCGATGATCGTGAGCCCGGTGAGGAAGGCGATGCCGGCGAACCCGCCGACCAGGGCCACGGCGAGGAGCGCCATGAACAGGTGCCCGGACACGGCGACGACGATCAGCGCGACGCCCGCGCCGACGATCGCCGTGCCGAACAGCCGGTTGTGCGGGAGCCGGTGCGCGAGCCGGGGAGCCACCGCCATGCCGAGCGCGAGGCCGACGAACACCGCGGTGAACAGCACCGAGTACGCGGCGTCGCCGCCGCCGAGGCTGGCCGCGTAGAGCTTGGCCGAGGCGATGACCGCCCCACCGGCGGCGAAGGCGCCGATGATGCCGAGCACCAGGCCGCGGATCAGGGGCGTGGTCGCGACGTAGGCGAACCCCTCGCGGAGCAGCGTCAGCAGGCCCGGCTGCTCCTCGGGGTCCCGCGGCCCGGACCGGCCGGAGATCTCCTTGATCCCGAACCAGACGACCGTGGCGGAGAGGAGGAACGCGCACCCGTCGAGCACCAGGGCGATGTAGACCGTGGTCAACGCGTCCTGCTCCGGCAGCAGGTGCTGGATGCTGGAGATGACCGCGAACAGCCCGGACGCGACCAGCACGGAGATGCCGTAGGTGAGGACCAGGCCGAGCTGGTTCGCCGTCTCCACCTGGTCCTTGCGGCGGAGCAGGTTCGGGACCGACGCGTCCTTGGCCGGGATCCAGAACATCGCGCACAGCTCGATGAGGAAGGTGGCCGCGAACAGCCACCACAGCGAGCCGACGATCGGGATGGAGACGAACAGGCAGAAGCGCAGGACGTCGCACGTCACCATCACGCGGCGCCGGTCGAACCGGTCCGCGAGGGCGCCGGCGATCGGGCCGAGCAGCAGGGCGGGCAGCAGCTTGGTGGCGACGACCCCGCCGAGGGCGAAGCTCTGCGCCGCGTACCCGCTGGTCAGCTGGGTGGCGAGCGAGGTCAGCGCGAGCAGGCTCAGCCATTCTCCGGTGGCGGTGAAGGCGGTGACGGTCCAGAGCCTGCGGAAGGCGGGGATGGCCAGGACGCTGCGCACGCGGTGCGCGGTCGGGGCCGGGTTGCTCGTGGCCGCCAGGCCACCGGGGACGCTGTCCGAGACGATCGCGGGTCACCTCCCTCGCGCGCGACGCCCGCCGATCCTCACTCGACCGGGCTGGTCGACGGCGGGCCGCGCGGGAGCGGGAACCGGCCCCGTCGTCGCCCTCAGGGTAGACGGGTGGACCGACAGGACGGCGCGGGCTCCGCGCGGCCGGTCTCAGCGGGTCATCAGCGACACGATCAACTGCACCAGGATGAGCAGGTAGATGCCCACGAAGACCAGGGTGAACGCGCGGGACCCGAGGCGCCCGCGCAGCCGGCGCGAGAGGCCGACGATGTGCGGGTCCGGCCGGACGGGCGGGCGGTGCTCGATCCCGTCGACCACGGCCCCGCGGCGCCGCCGGCGCGGGGCCGACGGGGCGCCGGACGGGCGGACGAGCCCGCGGAACAGGAGCGGGTCGACGAGCGGGGCGGGCTCCGGCTCCAGTGCCGCCCGGCCCAGGTCGAGCGGCGGGGGGTCGAGGGGGACCGGGGGCGGGCCGGGGACCGGGAGGGGTCGCGGGGCCGGTTCGGCGCCGGGCGGTGCGGCGCCCTGCGGGCTCGGCTGACGGCGGGAGGGCCGGCGCCGGCCCGTCTCCCAGGGGCCTCCCGGTGGGGCGGGCTGCTCGGGGGCGGCCGCGCCGCGGGCGAACGGGAGCAGGCCGACCCACCGGACGAGCACGTCGGCGCGGTGGACGTCGGCCATGGCCGTCGATCGTAAGGGCGATCGGCCGATCCCACGCGATCTCCCGACCGGCGCGTCCCGCATCGCACCATGGAGCCATACCGCGCGATTTCGTGCCCTGAACGAGCATTATGGTTCCATACTGCAGATATCCGCAGGTCAGAGGCGCGTCATGGGTCCATGGTGCGGGCGGCGGGACCGCTACTCGCCGGGGCCGCGCTCGCCCCCGCCGTCGTCGGGACGGTCACCCTCCTGCGGCGGCCGGCCCTCCTGGCTCGGCGGCCCGGCCTGGCCCGGGGCCTGGCTCTCGGGCGCGGGCGGCGGGGCCGGCACGGTCCCGCTGCTGACCTGCAGGGTGATCTGCTCGCCCGGCAGCGCCGTGCCGCGCGGGCTCTGCCCGACGACCGTCCCCCGGGTGGCGAGGTTGTCGACGGTCCGCGTGGTGACCGTCCAGCCCGCCCGCTCGAGGATCGCGCGCGCGTCGTTCTGGCCGCGGCCCACGACGTCGGGCACCCGGCTCTCCGCGCCGCCGGTCAGGTACCGGTCGTCCGTGGGCGGCAGCGGCAGCACCGGCGTGCCGTCGACCATCGGCTTGACCGCGCCGAACCAGGTCTCCGCCGGTGTCTTGCCGCCGAAGATGTTGCCGCTGCGGCAGGCGAAGGGGGAGCCGGCGCCGTCGCACAGCGGCCGGGGCGCGTTGGAGTTGTCGAAGGTGATCACCGCACCGGACAGGTTCGGCAGCAACCCGACGAACGCCGCGGACTTGTGCTGCTGCGTGGTGCCGGTCTTGCCGCCCATCGGCCGGTTCCAGCCGACCTGGCGGGCGGCGGCGGCCGAGGTGCCGTTCAGGTCGTCCTTGCTCAGCCCGGTGAACAGGGTGTTGGCCAGCCCCGGCTCGATCACCTGCTCGCACGGCGCCTCGGTGAGGGCCACCGGGTTGCCCGCGGCGTCCGTGATCGACTCGATCGGCGTGGGTGGGCACCACCTGCCGGCGCTGGCGATGGTGGCGCCGACGTTGGCGAGCTCGAGCACGCTCGTCGGCGTGACACCCAGGGTGAACGAGGCCAGCCGCTGCGCCTTGGTCACCTCGGCGATCGAACGGTCCGTCCGGCGGCCGGTGCCCGGGTCGACGAACGGCGTGGTGGCCAGGGACTTCATCCCCATCCGGACCGCCATGTCGACGACGTCCGGCACGCCGGTGAACTCCTCGAGCTTGATGAACGCGGTGTTCGGCGAGGTGGCCAGCGCGTCCTGCAGCGACATCCGTTCGGGGTAGTTGCCCGCGTTGGCGACCGGGATCGGGCGGCCGCCCCCGTCGAGGTAGATCGGCGAGGCGTAGCCGCTCGGGGGCACCGACATCTGGTAGTTGATGCCGAGGCCCTTCTCCAGCGCCGTGGCCGCGGTGAAGATCTTGTAGACCGATCCGGCGCCCAGGTTGACCGGCTCGTAGGGCAGGCCGTAGCTCGTCTCCATCGCGTCGGCGTCCAGGCCGAAGGTCCGGCTGGAGCCCATCGCGAGGACCTTGTGCCTGTCCTGCCCCGGCTCGACCAGCGACATCACGTTGGCCACGTTGGGCTGGGTCGGGGGGACCTCGGCGTCGAGCGAGGCCTTGACCTTGGCGAGCTTGTCCCGGTCCAGCGTGGTCCTGATCGTGTAGCCGCCGCGGGCGATCTGCTCGGAGGAGAAGCCGGCCTCGGCGAGGTACTGGGTCACGTACTTGCAGAAGAAGCCCGCGTCGCCGGCGCCGATGCAGCCGTTGGGCCGCGTGTTCAGCGGGCTGACGATGCCGAGCGGCTCGGCCGCCGCGGCGCGCGCCTGCGACTCGTCGATCATCCCCTGCTCGCGCATCTGCGCGATCACGACGTTGCGGCGGTCGAGCGCGGCCTGCGGGTTCTGCACCGGGTCGGTCGCCGCGGTGCTGCGCACCATGCCCGCGAGCAGCGCGGACTGGGCCACCGTGAGGTTCTTGGCGCTGGTGTCGAAGTACGTGCGGGCGGCACTCTCGATGCCGTAGGCGCCGTTGCCCCAGAACACGATGTTCAGGTAGCGGGTGAGGATCTCCTCCTTGCTCAGCTGGCGCTCCAGCTGCAGGGCGATCCGCGCCTCCTTGAGCTTGCGCGCCGGCGTCTGCTCGGTGGCCTTGAGCCGCTCCGCCTCGGTCTGCGCCTCGACGTAGAGCGTGTAGTTCTTCACGTACTGCTGGGTCAGCGTGGAGGCGCCCTGCACGACGTCGCCCGACGCCGAGTTCGCCACCACCGCGCGGATGGTGCCCTGCCAGTCCACGCCCTGGTGCTCGTAGAAGCGTCGGTCCTCGATCGCGACCATCGCGGCCTTCATCGCGGGCGAGATCTCGTCCGCGGTGACCTGCGTGCGGTTCTGGTCGAAGAGGTAGGCGATCGGCTGGCCGGCGTTGTCCGTGAGCGTGGTGGCCAGCGGCAGGCCGCCCTCGACCAGGCTGCTCGACGTCGAGTTGACGCTGTCCCCCGCGTCGTTGCTGACCAGCCCGACGCCCGCGACGAACGGGAACGCCATCCCCGCCGTGACGACGCCGGCGAGCAGGCAGAGGCCCAGCAGCAGGCCGATCGGCCGGGTCAGGTGACGGGGAGGAGCCACGGTCGGGAAGGGTAACCGGCGCGCTGTCACCGTTCTGTCAGGTTGAGTAGTTCTGCGTGGTGTCGGGCGGAACCGACCGCTCGCAGAATCCGTCCCAGTTGCCGAACGCGGGCCGAGCCGGCCCGCCCGGGGCGGAGGAGACGAAGGTGGACGCACGCGCCGCGAGCAGGTGGAACTGGCGGATCGCCGCACGCTGCCGCACCGCCGACGCCGAGGAGCTGTTCGTGCGGGGCGCCGAGCAGCGGCGGGCGCGGCAGTTCTGCGCGACGTGCCCGGTGCGCACGGAGTGCCTCGCCCACGCGCTCGACGAGCGGGTGGAGTTCGGGGTGTGGGGCGGGACGACCGAGCGGGAGCGCCGGGCCCTGCTGCGGTCGCGCCCGGGGGTGCGGTCGTGGGCGGAGCTGCTGCGGGCGGCGCGGGCGGCGCACTACGCCGCGGGTCCTGCGCCGGGCGCGGCCGGTCCGGCCTCCGCGGCCGAGGAGTCGGCGGAGGCGATGGCGGCCCTCCTGCCGTCACCCGACCGGAGGGCGGCCTGCTGACCGGGAGAAGTACCGTGTTCGGGCCCGCACCACCCAGCCCGGAGGACGACCGTGATCTCGACCGGTGGGGTGGACTTCGTGGCGGGCCTGTACCGCCGCTACGCCGCCGATCTGGTCCGGGTCGTGGACCGGCAGCGGGCACTGGCCGCGGACGGCCCGGTCCGCACCGGGCTCGACGACCTCGAGGCCGAGATCACCTACCTGCTCCTGCGGCAGCTGCGCCCGGAGCACGTGGTGGAGATCGGCACCGCACGCGGCTGGTCCACGTCGTGGCTGCTCAGCGCCCTGCGGGACAACGACCGCGGGCGGCTGGTCTCCTTCCGCCGCTCCCGCCACGCGGCGGCCGTCCCGGCGGAGCTGGCCGAGGACCGGTGGACCGTCCACACCGGCGACGTCCGGGCCCGGCTCGACTCGCTGCCGGGGACGACCGACTACCTGCTGCTGAACGCCACGCACACCCGGCGGTTCGGTCGCTGGTACGTGCGCAGCGTGTTCCCGCGGCTGCCGTCCGGCACGCCGGTCGGGGTGCACGAGGTGTACCGGGGGCGGCTGCCGTGGGTGCGGCGCGAGGGCCGGGTCGTGCTCGACTGGCTGGCCGAGCGGGAGGTCCCGCACTTCACCGTGGCCCCGCGCCGGGCGCCGGAGATCTTCGCCGCCCTCACCGACCTGCGGCGGGAGCTGGGTGTCGAGGGCGCGTGCGGGAGGACCACCAACCCGATGATCTGGTTCGAGACGCCGTAGGCCGATCGGTGCACGTCCGGGCGCGGCAGGTGTGGCCGCGCCGCGACCGGTCATTACTCCCGGCGACGGAAGGGGTGTGCCATGACCGAATCGCAGGGGGACGACCGCCCGGTCGTCGACGGCACCCGCGCGACGCCGGAGGAGCTGCGCGCGGAGGTCGAGCGCCTGTCCGACGAGCGTCGGCAGGAGGTCGAGGAGCTGCGCGAGGAGGTCGGCGCCTCCGTGCACGAGCTGGCCGAGCGTCTGGACGTGCCCTCCCGGGCCAAGGAGCGCATCCGCACGGTGCCGCCCGCGGTGTGGGCCGGTGCGGTCGCCGTGGTCGCCGCGCTGGTGGCGCTCGGGTTCCGGCGCAGGAGGCCCGCACCCCCGGCCCCGGGCACCGCCGCGGCCCGGCGGGCGGAGGCAGCGGCCCGACGGACCGAGGCCGCGGCCCGGCGCGCGAAGGCGACGGCCCGGCGCACGAAGAAGGCGCGGCGGTAGTGCTGAGCCGGGGCGGACACGCCCCGGCCCGGCGGGCGGGTCAGCGGAGCTGGTGGACCGTGCCCGCGGCGGGGGGCGGGAGCTCGTCCTCGGCGGCCAGCCGCTCGCCGACCTCGCGGAGGCCGTCGAGGTCGCTGATGTCGCCGGCGACCGCGGGCACCCGCACCACCGGGACGCCGGGGTGGGCGCCGGAGAAGCGGGCGAGCAGGCGCTCCTCGCGCTCGGCGAGGTCCACCCGGTCCGCGTGCAGCCGCAGGACCGCGCCGGCCAGCCGGGAGGACCCGGCGTTCTCCGCCGCCGTCCGGGCGCGGGCCGCGGACAGCGGCGCCAGCACCGGGTGGGTCCGGTTGAGGACGAGCCCGGCCAGCGGCATCTCCTCGCCCGCCAGCCGGTCGACGAAGTACGCGGCCTCGCGCAGGGCGTCGGGCTCCGGGGCGGCGACGACCACGAACGAGGTGCCCGGCGAGCGCAGCAGCTCGTAGGTCTTGGTCGCGCGCTCGCGGAACCCGCCGAACATGGTGTCGAAGGCCTGGACGAAGGCCGAGGCGTCGGCCAGCAGCTGCCCGCCGAGGATCGTCGAGACCGCCTTCGCGAACAGCCCGAACCCGGCGCCGACGATCTTCCGCAGACCCCGGCCGCCGGCCCGCGCGGGCGAGCTGAGCAGCCGGATCATGCGCCCGTCGAGGAAGGTCGACATGCGCTGCGGGGCGTCGAGGAAGTCCAGCGCGGACCGCGAGGGCGGGGTGTCGACCACGATCAGGTCCCACTCGCCGCGCGCGCACAGCTGCCCGAGCTTCTCCATCGCCATGTACTCCTGCGTGCCGGAGAACGACGTGGAGATCGTCTGGTAGAAGGGGTTGGCGATGATCTTCTCCGCCCGGTCCGGGGCGGCGTGCGCGTACACCATCTCGTCGAAGGTGCGGCGCATGTCCAGCATCATCGCCTGCAGCGAGCCGTCCTCCGCCTCCCCGTCCTGCACCCGGCCGTCCTCGGCCGGGCCGTTCAGGCCCGGGACGGTGCCCGGCTCGTTGCTCAGCTCGTCCAGCCCGAGGGCCTGGGCCAGGCGCTTCGCCGGGTCGATCGTGAGCACCACGACCGTGCGCCCGCGCTCGGCCGCGCGCAGGGCCAGGGCGGCCGCCGTCGTCGTCTTGCCGACGCCGCCGGAGCCGCAGCAGACGAGGATCCGGGTCTCCGGGTCGTCGATCAGGGTGTCGACGTCGAGGACGGGCGGGGTGGCCGGGCTCATCGGCGCACCCCCTGCTCGCACAGGTGCTCGGCCAGCTCGTACAGCCCGCCGAGGTCGACCCCGCCGAGCAGCTGCGGCAGCTCCAGCCGGGTGACGCCCACACTCTCCCGGGCCAGCCGGTCCCCGGCGGCCGCCTCCGCGGCGACCCGGACCGCGTGCTCGACGGTCTCGGCCACCAGCCCGTCGATCACCTCGGGCGGCAGGTCGAGGCCGGCGGAGGCGAGCCCGCTGCGGATCCGCCCGGCGTCGACCCGGCCGTGCGCGGCCGAGGCCACCGAGCGGTCCGGCAGCCACTGCTCCCGCGCCCGGTTGACGACGATCGAGCCGACCCGCAGGTCCGCGGCCCGCAGCTCGCGCACGGCGTCGAGGGTCTCGGTCACCGGCAGGTCCTCCAGCAACGTGACCAGGTGGACCATCGTGCGGTCCGAGTGCAGCAGCTCGACCACGCCCTCGGCCTGGCTGTGGATGGGTCCGGTACGGGCGAGCTCGGCCATCGCCCGGGTGACGTCGAGGAAGGTCACCAGGCGGCCGGTGGGCGGGGCGTCGAGCACGACGGCGTCGTAGGCCGGCCGGCCGTCCTCCCGCCGCGCGACGGTCTCCTTGACCTTGCCGGTGAGCAGCACGTCCCGCAGGCCGGGCGCGAGCGTGGTGGCGAACTCGATCGCGCCCATCTTCCGCAGGGTCCGGCCGGCCACGCCGAGCTTGTAGAACATCTCGAAGTACTCGAGCAGCGCGGCCTCGGCGTCCACGGCGAGCGCGCGGACCTCGCCGCCGCCCGGGGCGACGGCGATACGGCGCTCCTCGTAGGGCAGCGGGGCGGTGTCGAAGACCTGGGCGATGCCCTGCCGGCCCTCGACCTCCACGAGCAGGGTCCGCCGGCCGCGCGAGGCGAGCGCCAGGGCGAGCGCCGCCGCGACCGTCGTCTTCCCCGTCCCGCCCTTGCCCGAGACCACGTGCAGTCGGGCCGCCCACGGATCGGCGGCCCCGGCGGATGACGTCACGCCACCAGCGTACGGAGCGGTGCGGCGAGCGGCCCGTTCGACCGACGACCGTCACGTGCCGCCGTCCCGCCGGTCCGTCCGCGGACGCCCGCTCGTCGCAGGAGGGGCCGTCCGACCCGCTACCGGGTGACGGCGCCGGGCTACAGTCCCGGCCCATGACCTCCCCGGCCGTCACCAGGTGGGAATACCTGAACGCCCCGCTGCTGATCCACAACACCAAGGCGATCCTCGACAACTTCGGCCGGGACGGCTGGGAGCTGGTCTCGGTCGTCCCCGGTGCCACGCCGGAGAACCTGATCGCGTTCTTCAAGCGCCCGGTGCAGCAGTCGTGACGTCGCCCACGCAGCGGCTGGCCGAGCTGGGGCTCGAGCTGCCCGCCGTCGCGGCGCCCGCCGGCTCGTACATCCCGGCCAAGGCCTCCGGCTCGCTCGTCTTCACCGCGGGCCAGGTGCCCTTCGTCGACGGGAAGCTGCCCCGGACCGGCAAGGTCGGCGCGGAGGTCACGCCCGAGGAGGCGAAGGACCTCGCGCGGACCTGCGCGCTGAACGCGCTCGCCGCCGTCGACGCGCTCGTCGGGCTGGACAACGTCAAGGGCGTGGTCAAGGTCGTCGGGTTCGTGGCCTCCGCCCCGGGCTTCGGCGGGCAGCCCGGCGTGATCAACGGCGCGTCGGACCTGCTCGCCGAGGTGTTCGGCGACGCGGGCACGCACGCCCGCTCCGCCGTCGGCGTCGCCGAGCTGCCGATCGACGCGCCGGTGGAGGTCGAGCTGATCGTCGAGGTCGCGTAGTGGAGGCAGCGGCGGCCCACGAGCTGCTCGTCCGGCTGGCCGGGCGGCTGCCGGACGACGTCCTCTGGCGGCTGCGGGACTGGCTCGCCGCCGGTGCCGCGGCACCGGTCGGCGCGCTGCTGCCGCGTGCCCTGCTGCGCAACCGCGTCGGCATCACCGAGGCCGAACGCACCCTGCTCGCCGCCGCGGCGGGCGGGAACCGCCTGGTCGACGCCGTCCTCCCGCTGCACACGCCGGACGCTCCCCATCCGGCGTTCGCGGCGGGCCCGGAGCTGCCCGATCTCGCCGTGCTGGGCGCGCTGGCCGTGGTGGCCGGGCACCCCGGCACGCAGGAGCTGCGGCAGGCGCGGCGCGGCCGGCGCGGCGAGCAGCGGGTGCTGCTCGTGCTGGGCGCCGAGCGCGCCTGGGAGCTGACCGGCACGCTGCAACGGCTGCTGCGGGTGCACGGGGACCGGACGCCGTGCGTCGAGGTGCTCCCCGCCGGGCTGGAGCCGCCCGCCTACCACCAGGCCGCCATCGTCGGGTCCCGCTCCGTGTGGACGCGGCCCGGCACCGAGATCGAGTTCGCGACGCCGGCGACCTCCGGCGCGAGCTGACCGAAAGAAGGAGGGCCCGATGACGGCCCCACCTGTCCCGAGCACGCACCACCTGCTGCTGGCCCTGGCCGGCCGCGTCGACGACGACCTGCTGGCCACCGCCCGCGAGCTCGTCGCGATCGGCGAGGAGCCGCAGGCGCTGGAGATCCTCGTCGCGACCCTGGTCGCCGACCGCACCGCGCTGCCCGCCCCGCTGCGGGCCGAGGTCGTGGAGCTGGCCCGGTGGCGCGGCCTCGAGCTCGACGCCGAGGCCCTCCTCGGGCCCGCCGCCGGCTCGCTCGACGGCACCCGGCACGTCTTCGGCGCGGGGCCGGCCGGGGGCGACGAGCGGCTCGCCGAGCTGCTCACCTCCCCGCCGCCCGGGTCGACGGTGCGCGTGACCTGGCGGTTGACGCCGGCCGGTGCCGCACCCGGGCCGGTGCCGCACCCGGTCGTGCTGGTGGAGCTGACCGGGCCTGGGATCGCACCCGAGGTGGTGTCGTACCGGCTCGGGGCGCAGCTGACGCGCTCGGGCCTGCCCGCGTCGGTGGAGACGTACACCCCCGCCGACCCGCTCCCGGCCTACCAGCGCGCGGCGCTGGAGCGGGCGCGGGAGGTCGGTGGGGGGCGGGTCGGGGCTCCGTCCGCTGCTCCCGCGGGTCCTGCGGGACCTGGTTCCGCTGGTCCTGGTGGAGCTGGTTCCGGTGCTGTCGGTGCGGGAGTCGGGGCGGGACTCGGTGCGGTTCCGGGTTCGGGCGGTGCTGGTGCTGCGGGTGTCGCGCCGGGTCTCGTCTCGCGTGTCGAGCCCGGTCCTGCGCCGGCAGGGGAGACCGCCGGTGCAGGGGCGGGGCCTGCCGGTGCGGGAGCGGGGTCCGCGGCCGCCGCATCCGACGGGTCCGGCGCAGCGGTCGCGCCGCGCGGCGACTCGCCGGTGACTCGACCCGGCGGCCCGACGACCGAGGGCGACCTGCCGGGGGAGGCGCCGGGCCGGCCCGGCGAGCCCCGGCCCGCCTACGGCCCGGCCGAGGTGGCGCCGCGGCCCTCGCCGTCCCCCCGGCCCGCGTCCGCGAACCCGGGCACCCGGCCGCCGATGCCGCACCCGGCTCTCGGCCGTCCCCTGGAGACCGCGCAGCCACCGGCGGCGTTCCGGCCGCTGCATCCGCGTCCGGACGAGGGCGCACCGGTCGTCGGCGGCTCGGAGCCGGCCGCGCTCCCCGCCGAAGCCGTCGGCGAGCAGGCGGCCCGGCCCGGCCCGCGGCCGGTGCCCGGTCCCGGCCCCCGTCCGGTGCCCGAGGGCCCGCGGCTCCCGCTCGGCCCGGTGGAGACCGTCGGCCCGATGGAGACCGCCGGTGCGCAGGACGAGCCGCGGACCACGCCGTTCGAGCGCACCCGCACACCCGGCTCCCGCCGCTCCGGACCCACGCTCAGCGTGGTGCCGGCGGCGCCGGGGCACGAGCCGCCGAGCGGACCGCGCCAGGCGCCCGTCACCCGTCCGACGCCGGTCGTGCGCGCCGACGAGTCCTTCCCGACCCCGGCGGCGCCCTGGCCGGTGCCCGAGGACGGCGTCCACGAGGTGGATCCGCCCGTCCTCGCCTCGATGCGGGACCCGCTGAGCGGGCCCCTGCGCGAGCCGCTGCTCGATGCCCAGCTCGACCGCGCCCGGACCGGTCCGATGCCGATCGTCGGCCTCACCCCGCCGCAGGACGCGCCCGCCGACGACCCGGACCGCGCTTCGGAGGACGGCCCGGGGGCGGCGGAGCCCGAGCCGCTCGACGCCGTCGCCCCCACCGGCGAGGAGCAGGCCGACCACCAGGTCGAGGCGCGGGCCGACGACCGGGCCGAGGCACTTGCCGACGGGCCGGGCGACGTGCTGGGCGACGTGCTGGGCGACGTGCTGGGCGAGGCTCCGACCACGGGCCGTCGCCGCCGCGCCGAGGAGCCGCCGCGGGAGCCCGCGCCGGAGTGGACGCGGGACTGGACGTCCGGCGCCTGGGCGATGCCCGAGCGGCGACGGGGCCCGGACCTCCCCGCAGCGGGCCGCGTCACGGCCGACGGTGACGGCCGGACCGCGTCGGTCGCCGACCCCGCAGGTCCGCGATCGCACGCGGGCACCACCGATCCGGCGGGCCCTCGTCAGGACGGCGCAGAGGGGGCCGAACGGCCCGCCTTGTCCGGCGACGGCGACCGCCTCGCCCCCGGCCCAGCCGACTCATCGGATGGCGATGCGGGCTTCGGGCCGAGGTCCACGGGCGCGCCTGCGGGCGAGCCGTCGGAGCCGCGTGAGGGCGGTCGGCGTCGCCGCGCCGAGGGAACACCGGATTCGGCCCACCCGCTGAGGGGCGGAGGCGACGGCCAGGACTTCAGGGGCGGCTCCCCGGATTCCGCGCCGGGCAGTCGAACCGGGTCGACCTCCGACGCACCGGCGGAGTCCGGCGGCGGGCGCCGACGTCGTGCGGACGACCCTCTGGGCGGTGCCGCGGACGGTCCCCTCGACCGGACGGCAAGCGGCTCGCCGGGATCGCCCGGCGGGCCGGGCTCGGCCTTCGACCCGACGGGATCGCTCGGTGCCGGCCGTCGACGGGCCGTCGACCCGCTGCTCGACGACCAGGAGAGCTCTGCCCCCGGCACCCCGCCGGCTCCCTCCGACGGGACGGGCCGGACCAGCGCGTTTCCCGGCACGCCGACGGAGCCGGGCAGTCGAGCGGACGCGGTCGACCGCGCCAGCGGCACGACCGACGTCCCCACCGGCTCGGACCTGCTCGGACACCTCCGTGCGCCAGGTTCGCGGGGTGAGGGCTCGACGGGCCCGCGCGACCACGCAGACCGCGGCGGCGAGCAGAACGGGACGGCGAACCGTCCCGACCTGCTCCGGCACCTCGGCGCGCCGGGTTCGCGGGGCGAGGCCGCGGCGGACCCGTACGACCGCGCGGACCGCGGCGAGCCGTTCGGGCCGACGAACGGGACGGCTCGCCCGGTGATCGGCCGTCGCCGAGCCGGCGGCCCGACGGACGGCACGACCGACATCGCGGGCTCGGCCGACGGCGCCGACCTCCGAGGCTCCGCACCCGCGGACCGGTCGCGCAGCCCGGAACCCGGCGCGGCCGGGCCGACCGGCTCCCCCTCACCGCACTCGGAGGACCGGCAGGGCGACGCGGTCGACCCGACCGACGGCCCGCTGCGGATCGATCCGCTCGACCCGCTGGGCTCGGGCAACGTTCCGCCGAGCGGGGGCGAGGACGGCACCGGCCTCGCAGGCGGAGGCACCGAGGCCGACAGCTCCGCGGCCGGGCCGAGGACGGCTGCACCCGGCCCGGAGCGGCCCGAGGCGCCCGCGGGCGGCCGGTTGCAGGGCTCCGCGCAGCCCGCCGTTCCCGGCTCCTCGCCGGGCGCCGGCGCCACGGACGACCGCACCCCGGGCTCCCGCCGCGCCGCGGACCCGTCGGCCCCGGAAGAGGGCACGACGGACGGGGCGGTGGACGGCCCGGCCGTGCCGGACGACGACGCGCCCACCGGCCGTCGGGCGGCGAAGGACGGGGTGCCCACCATCCGTCCGGTCCCGGGTGGCCGCCGCCGGGCACGGCACCGTCCGGACGACGCGGAGCCCGACGCGTGGAACTTCGCGGCCGACGCCGGCCCCGCCCCACGGCCTGCACCGGATCCCGTACCGGATGCCCGACCGGATCCCGCACCCCGGCCCGGGGACGGCTCCGCGGACCGCGCGGACGGCCTGCCGCCGCCCCGGCCGGTCCCGCGCACCATCCCGCGCATCCGCCGGACCTCCGACCAGCCCGTCAGCGGCCTGTTCGGTCCCGGGGAGGTGCCGCCGAGCCGCCCGGACGATCCCTTCGGCGTCGGCCCGGACCCGGCCCGCGCGGCCGACGACGAACCGTCGGGCGGCGCCGAAGGCGCCCCGCCGGACGCGCAGCCGGAGGCCCGGGAGGAGGAATCCGCACCGCAGGCCTACTCCTCGCTCTCGAGCCGTGAACAGGACCTGCTGCGCCTGTTGCAGCAGGAGCTGGCGGTGCGGGAGTCCGCGCCCGAGCGGCGCAACGGCTCGGGCCCCTACGGCCCGCCGGACCTCGCAGGCTGAGCACCGGGCTCCGAGTGGGACGTCAGGGCTGTTCCCGGCCGACGACAGCCCTGATGTCCCATGGGGACGGCGAGCTACGCCCGCGCCAGCTCCTCCGCCCGCGCGAGCACCCGCTGCACGTGCAGGCTGCGGGCGGCGGAGAACGGCCCGTCCGCGCGGCCGCCCGCGATCGCGTCGAGCAGCTCGTCGAGGAGCGCGGCGTAGGAGAGCGTGGCGTCGGCGGGCCGGTCGGTGAGCACGTGCCGCCCGACCGAGCCGAAGGCCGTCACCTCCATCTCGGTGGGGTCGACGGGCAGCGCGAGCGAGAGCATCAGCGTGCTGCGGGCGCCGCCGACGTGCCGCAGCCCGACCCGCCACAGGTCCGGCTCGCCCGCGTGCGCGAACTCGACCGCGACGACCTCGCCGAGCGCGGCGTCGAGCAGGTCGACGAGGTGCGGGCCGATGTCCAGCAGTGCGCCCCGCTCGGCCCGCCACGCCGACGCCGAGTACGGACCGCCGAGCAGGGCGCCGGAGAGCCAGCGGGCGGTGGCGGTGGTGTCGGCGTCGGCCGGACCCGCCGGTAGGCCGGCGAGCCACGCGCGGACCGGCGGGTGGAAGCGGAGGGTGAACACGGTCGTCGAGCAGACGCCGGCCTCCGCGATCGCCGCCGCGACCTGCTCGGCGACCGGCAGGCTGTCCGCGAGCGGCTTGTCCAGGATCAGGTGCTTCCCGGCGGCGGCCGCGGGCACCGCCAGCGCGCCCTGCACCGCGGGCGGGACCGCGAAGGCGACGGCGTCGACGGCCTCGAGCAGTTCGTCGAGCTCCGGGTACGCGGTGCCGCCGTGCAGTGCGGTGATCTCCCGGGCCGGTTCCGCCCTCCGGGTCCAGACGCCCGCGAGCTCCACCCCGGGATGGGCGGCGAGGGCGGGGGCGTGCACGGAGCGGGCCCACGGCCCACCCCCGACGAGTCCGACGCGCAGCTGGTCCACGCCCCCATCCTGCCGGGCCGCCCCGTCGGGGCCGCGGTACGGATCCACAACGCGCCCAGAACCCCGCCTCGCGCGCAGTACGGATCCACGACGCGATCAAGACGCACCACCCGGCGCGTCGTGGATCCACGACGCGACGACAAGCCCCGGCGCGTCGCAGGATCTCCCGCGATCGGGTGCGGGGTGGCCTTCTTCACGCCCGGGTTCCCGCACCGCTCGGGTTAAGGTCCGATCGTGAGCGTCGCCGGGGACAACACGACCGACGGAGTCGCGCAGCCGAAGCCGGCCGCGACCGTGCTGCTGCTGCGTGACGACCCGGCGCCCCCGCCCGGTCGTGCCCCGCTGCAGGTCTTCCTGCAGCGCCGGGTGAAGCAGATGGCCTTCGCGGGCGGGATGACCGTGTTCCCGGGCGGCAGCGTCGACCCCTCCGACGTGCCCGACGCCGAGCGTTGGGCCGGTCCCGACCCCGCCGAGTGGGCCGAGCTGATCGGCGTGTCGCCGGAGGTCGCCGGGCAGGCCGTGTCCGCGGCCGTGCGCGAGGTGTTCGAGGAGACGGGCGTGCTGCTCGCCGGCCCGCCCGGCGGCGAGCCCGGCTCCCTCACCGCGCAGGCGCCGCTGTGGCGCAAGCAGCTCGTCGAGCACACGATCTCGCTGGCCCAGGTCCTGGTCGACTCGGGCTACGTGCTGCGCTCGGACCTGCTGCGGACCTGGGGGCACTGGGTGACCCCGCCCCAGGAGGGGCGCCGCTACGACACGATCTTCTTCGTGGCGGGGATGCCGGCCGGCCAGGAGGCGGACGCGCACACCACCGAGGCCGTGGAGGCCACCTGGTGGTACCCGTCCGCGGCGCTGGAGGCGTTCGAGGCCGGCGAGATGACCCTGATGCCGCCGACCCTGCTCTCGCTCCGCGACCTCGCCGCCTTCGACACCACGGCCGAGGCGCTGGCCGGGTGCGCCGGCCGCGACCTGACGCCGGTGCACCCGCGGTTCCGCAAGGACGAGGAGGGCGTCCGGTACATCATCCTCCCGGACGGCTCCGAGCACCGCTTCGCTCCCGCGCGGTCCGCGTGACCGCTCCCGCGTACGGCGTGCTCCGCGAGGTCACGCCGCTCGTCTCGGTGCTGCTGCAGAACAACCCCGGCCCGATGACGCTCGAGGGCACCAACACCTGGGTGCTGCGGGCGCCCGGGGTGGAGGAGTGCATCGTCGTCGACCCCGGCGAGGCGGACGACGAGGAGCATCTCGAGCGGGTCGCCGCGCAGGGCCCGGTGGCCCGGATCCTGCTGACCCACCGGCACCACGACCACAGCGGCGCCGCCCGCCGGCTCGCGGAGCTCACCGGGGCGCCGGTGCAGGCCCTGGACCCGAGCCTGGTGCTGGGTTCGGAGGCGCTGGCCGACGGCGACGTGGTGGCCGCCGCCGGCCTGGAGCTGCGCGTGGTGGCGACGCCGGGGCACACGTCGGACTCGACGTCGTTCCTGGTGGAGGGCCCGGGGGAGGGCCCGCCGCCGCTGCTGGCCGGGGACATGATCCTCGGCCACGGCACCACCGTGATCGCACACCCGGACGGCGCGCTCGCCCCGTACCTCTCCTCGCTGGACTGGTACGCGGACCTGCCGCCCGGCACCACCGTGCTGACCGGCCACGGCCCCGAGCTGCCCGACGCCGCGGCCGTCGCCACGCACTACCGCGAGCACCGCCACCAGCGGCTCGACCAGGTCCGCGAGGCCCTGCGCACGCTGCCGGCGGACGCGACGCCCCGGCAGGTGGTCGAGGTCGTGTACGCCGACGTCGACGAGCGGCTCTGGGACGCCGCGGAGCTCTCGGTGAAGGCCCAGCTGGACTACCTACGCGGCTGAGGGCGTGCCCTCGATCGTCCGCCGCCGGACCCACAGCACGACGCCCACGAGCACTCCCGCAGCGCCGCCGGCGACGAAGGCCGCGGGGGCGCCGGCCGCCTCGACGACGAGCCCGGCCAGGGACTGCCCGACGGCCGCGCCGACGGTGATCGCCGTGACCACCCAGCCGAAGGCCTCGGTGGCCGCGCCGCGCGGCGCCACCACCTCGATGACGAGCGAGTGCCCGGTCGTCTGCGGCGTGATCAGGCCGCCCGCGGCCAGCATGGCGATCACCAGCAGCAGGAGCGAGCCCGCCGCACCGGCGAGCCACATGGTCAGGACCAGGACCCCGAACCCGGCGACCAGCACCGGCATCCGCAGGTGCAGGGCGCGCGGCCAGGGCCGCATGCCGTAGAGCACGCCGACCAGCACGGACGTGACCGACCAGGCCGAGAGCAGCGCGCCGCCCAGCCACGGCTCGCCGAGACCCGCGGCGACCGCCGGCACCCCGACCTCGACGGCCCCGACGACGAGCCCGAAGCCCAGCCCGGCCAGCGCGATCGTCCGCATGCCGGGGCCGGCGATCGCGCCCCACAGCGTGGCGCCGGTCGACGGCAGCGGGCGGCTGCCGCGGACGGGTGCGCTCAGCGCGAACCCCACCGTCCCGACGACCGTCGCGACCACGGCCACCGCGGTGCCGGTGCCCGGCCACGGCGTGGAGGCCAGCAGCGCCGCCACCCCGGGCCCGAGGACGAAGAAGACCTCGAGGCTGATCGCCTCGTAGCTGTACGCGGCCTCGCGGCGCGGCCCGGCCGGCACCAGCCGCTCCCACAGCGCCCGGGAGGCCCCGGGCATGGCCGGCATGGCCAGCCCGGTGAGCAGGGACACCGCGACGACGACGGGCAGCGCGGCCCGGGTCTCGACCGCCGCGACGAGCCCGCCGGCGCCGAGCAGGAACAGGGTGGCCACCGTGAGCAGCACGCCCGAGGGTCCGCGCCGGTCCATCAGCCGGCCCTGCAGCACCGACCCCAGCGCGACGCCGACCAGTGAGCCAGCCGAGACCGCGCCCGCGACCGCGAACGACCCCGACGCACGCTGCACGTAGAGCAGCGTGGCGAAGCTGAACATGGCGACCGGGAACCGCCCCACCGCCGAGGTGACGACCGGCACGGCCGCACCGGGGGTGCTGACGGCCGCGCGGTAGTCGGCGAGCGAGACGGACACGCCGACGAGGATCGCACAGTGTGGTACGGCCGTACCACTCAATTCCCCGGCGGCTCCGCGTCCTGCGGGTCGGGGAACAGGACCGTGGCCAGGTGCACCCGCCGTCGCCCCGGGCCCTCGCGGTGCTCCCGGTACGGGGTCAGGGCCTCCCGCAGGTCCGCGACGAGGCCGGCGAGCTCGGCCTCCGTGAGCCAGAACGCCGCGGAGCGGAAGCCGTGCACCTCGCCGGCGAGGGTCTCCGGGGCCTCCGCGAACCCGTCGAGGAACCGCTCGTACCCCGCCCCCAACGCGACGAGGAACGCGGTGAGCGCCTCCTTGGCCCGCTCCGGCGTCAGCTGCGCGGCCTCCTCCGGGCCGACGTCCACCACGCCCTCGCGCAGGGCGTAGGTGCGTTCGACGGCACCGCGGACGCGGTGCTCGTCGACCACCTCCAACGCGCCGCCCTTCATCAACCGCGCGATCTGCCGGTAGAGGGTCGCGACCGGGACGTCCGGCAGCTCGTCGCGCAGCTGCCCGGTGGTCCGCGTGCGGCCGCCGAGCAGCGCGCGCACGACCCGGATGCGCACCGGGTGCATCAGCAGGTCCGGTCGGGCCGGCATCGCGTCACCACCGTTCTCAACCGTGATACCGTTATCGTCAACGATAACATCCGACCTGCCGAGGAGGCCCCCGCCGTGGCCCGTAGCGTCCCGGTCCATCTGGAGGGCGACCGAGTGGTCGTCGCCCCGACCCGCGCCCAACGACTCGCCGGCCTGATCCGCGAGGTCTCGGTCCCCCTCGAAGCGATCACCGACGTGCAGGTCGTGCCGGATGCCCGGCGCGCACTGCGGGGTTTCCGCGCCCCGGGCCTCGCCGTCCCCCGCCGCACCTACCTCGGCACGTGGCGCCGGCCGGGCCACCGCGAGCTCGTGATCGCCCACGCGGGCACCCCCGCCCTGCGGATCGAGCTGAGCGGCACCCGGTACACCGCGATGGTCCTGGCCACCGGGGACCCCGCGCACCTCGCGGCCCGCCTGCGCGACCACCGGGCGCGTGCGCAGGAGGTGGTGGTCGAGTCCGACGGCGAGCGCCTGGTCGGGACGCTGCGCCTGCCCGCCCGCCGCACCGCGCCCGTGCCGGCGGTGCTGCTCCTGCCCGGCTCCGGGCCGCTGGACCGCGACTCCGACCACCACCGGGCGCGCCTCGGGGTGACCCGCCTGCTGGCCGGCGAACTGGCGGAGGCCGGGATCGCCTCGCTGCGCCTCGACAAGCGCGGGACGGGCGCGAGCACCGGGGACTTCTTCCGCACCGGCTTCCTCGACACGACCCGGGACGCGGGCGCCGCGCTCGCCGCGCTGGCGGCGCGGCCGGAGGTCGACGCGCGCCGGATCGTGGTGGCCGGGCACAGCGAGGGCGCGTTCCACGCCGTCGCCCTCGCGGCCGAGCACCCCGAGCTCGCCGGGCTCGTCCTGCTCGCGGGGGCGGCCGGCCCGGCCGAGGAGGTGCTGCGCTACCAGGGCCGCGCGGTCGTCGGGACCCTGCCGGCCCCGGTGCGGGCCCTGCTGCGGCTCCTGCGGATCGACGTGCCCGCCCTGCAGCGCAGGCGGATCGCCACGCTGCGCGCCACGACGGCCGACGTGACCGGGCACGGTCCCTTCCGCACCAACGCGCGATGGTTCCGGGAGTTCCTCGACGCCGATCCGGGGCCGCAGCTCGGTCGGCTCGCCCTCCCGGTGCTCGCGGTGACCGGCGAGCGGGACGTGCAGGTCGATCCCGCCGACGCCGAGCGCATCGCCGAGCTCACCGGCGGCGAGTCCTACCGTGCGCCCGGCGTGACGCACCTGCTGCGCCGCACCGCGGACGCGGGCGGACCGTCCACCTACCGCCGGCAGGCCGCCGAGCCCTTGGCCGACGACGTGGTCGAGCGGGTGGTGGACTTCGTCCGCCGCGTGACCGGCCGCTCCGCCGCCGCGGGGTGAGGTGCCGGCGTCAGCGGGCCCGGCGCGCGAGCCGCTCGGGCTCGAGGATCAGGACGCTCTTGCCCTCCAGCCGCAGCCAGCCGCGGTGGGCGAAGTCCGCCAGCGCCTTGTTGACCGTCTCGCGGGAGGCGCCGACGAGCTGGGCGATCTCCTCCTGGGTCAGGTCGTGCGTGACACGGAGCAGGCCGGACTCCTGCGACCCGAACTGGCGGGCCAGCTGCAGCAGCGACTTGGCGACGCGGCCGGGCACGTCCGTGAAGATCAGGTCCGCCAGCATGTTGTTGGTGCGGCGCAGCCGGCGGGCCAGCACGCGCAGCAGCTGCTCGGCGATCTCCGGGCGCTTGCCGATCCACTCGCGCAGCGCGGCGCGGTCCATGCTGTACGCCCGCACCTCGGTGACGGTGGTGGCGGACGAGGTGCGCGGACCCGGGTCGAAGATCGACAGCTCGCCGAACATGTCCGACGGGCCGGCGACCATCAGCAGGTTCTCGCGGCCGTCGGGGGACTTCCGGCCGATCTTCACCTTGCCGCTGCCGATGATGTAGAGCCGGTCGCCCGGCTCGCCCTCGCTGAAGATGACGTGCCCACGCGGGAACTCGACGGGCTCCAGGGCCTGTGCCAGCACCTCGGCGGCGTGCGGCTCCACGCCCTGGAAGATCCCCGCCCGGATCAGAACATCGTCCACAACACCTGCTCCTGTCCACACCCGCCGCAGCCACGCGGCGGATCATCGGCGCGCCAGTCTAGGGGGTCGCTCCGCACTGTGTGACGAGACGACGTGTGAACACCATGCCCGGATGGGGCATCCGGCACGGCGGACCGACCCGTTCGGCCCCCCTTCCCGGCCGGCCCTTCCGGGCCGATCGGGCTACGGAGACACTTTACTCCGGCGTGTCCCGCGCCTCCCGCCCCGGTTGCGCAGCCGGAAGAGCTCCAGCGCACGGACGGTGCCCTGGCGGAACAGCGCCCGCACCTCGTCGGGGCGGGGACGCTCGAGCAGCTCGTCGAGCTCGTCCTGCCGCACGGTGGACTCCCGCATCCGGGACTCCACGCGCTCCATGCCGAGCGCGAAGAACATCACCAGGAGCGGCACGAGGACGGCTAACCAGGCAGTCATGTCGCCATCGATGATGGCGCACTCGGGGTGGGCCGGCCGCACCGGGCCCCCCGCGCCGCGGGATCGATGCGCGATCGAGACCGCTACCTGCAGCAACGGTCGGTCACGCTGCGTGCCGCGCCCGGGTGTGTCGGTGGGCCGCCGTAGTCTCGCCGTGTGACCACCACTCTCCGGCGCCCCACCAGCCGTGAGGTCGCGAAGCTGTCCGCGCGGATCGCCGCCGGCGAGAGCCCGATCGGCCGCGCGCGCCGCGTCGGGCGCATCCTGCGCGCCCTCGCCGTCGCGTACCCCGACGCGCACTGCGAGCTGGACTTCACGAACCCGCTCGAGCTCGCCGTCGCCACCATCCTGTCCGCGCAGTCCACCGACAAGAAGGTCAACGAGATCAGCCCGGCGCTGTTCGCGCGCTACCGCACCGCGGCCGACTACGCGGGCGCCGACCGGGCCGAGCTGGAGGAGTACGTCCGCCAGACCGGCTTCTACCGGAACAAGGCGAACGCGCTGATGGGCCTGGGTGCCGCCCTGGTCGAGCGGTTCGACGGCGAGGTGCCGGGGAACCTGGACGATCTCGTCACCCTGCCGGGGATCGGCCGGAAGACCGCGAACGTCATCCTCGGCAACGCGTTCGGCGTCCCCGGTATCACCGTGGACACGCATTTCGGCCGGCTCGTCCGCCGCTGGGGCTGGACCGCCGAGGAGGACCCGGTCAAGGTCGAGCACGAGGTCGGCGCCCTGATCCCGAAGAAGGACTGGACCATGGCGTCGCACCACGTGATCTTCCACGGGCGCCGGGTCTGCCACGCGAAGAAGCCGGCCTGCGGCGCGTGCACGCTGGCGATGGACTGCCCGTCGTTCGGTCTCGGGCCGACCGACCCGGTCGCGGCCGGGAAGCTGGTCAAGGGCCCGGAGGCGCCCCACCTGCTGCAGCTGGCGGGGCTGGGCGGGGAATGAGCCGGGGATGAACGAGGGGCCCCTGGCCACCCTGCGCCGGCACCGCTCGGAGCTCGTCAGCACGGTGCTGGTGCTGGTGCTGGTGGTGATCGGCGTGGTGGCCCTCTGGCCGCGCGACCCGGCCCCGTCGGAGCCCTCCTCCGGCGCCGCGACCGCGACCGCCGCCCCCGATCCCGCCCGGCTGGCCGGGCTGCGCGCGGCGGCGGCGCTGCCGCCCTGCCCGTCGGGCACCGGCGGGGCCGGCC